>NZ_JBHYKM010000082.1:13655-36851 GCF_042741435.1 Streptomyces sp. NPDC058955
GTGCGGTGCTGTGCGCCCGGACCAGCGCGCCGATGGGCGCGGGCGCCGCGGGGGCCGCGGGCGAGCCCCGGGGCCGCCCCGCCCCGGGCCTCGCCCCCCACGTCGTCCGCGGGTCGGCCGAAGGTCCCGGTCCGTCGTCGCCCCGCTCCGCGCGGTGGGCGAGGGCCAGGGTGGTGTCGTCGCCGGAGTGCCGGGACGCCTCCGCCAGCCAGCGCGGCACGTCGTCGGCGATGCCCGGCAGGCCCCGGCCGGCCAGCCGCTCGTACAGCCCCGCCGTGAACGCGGTGAACCCCGCGTCCGAGGCGAAGCTCTTCGACAGTCCGTCCGTCGACAGCGCGAGCAGCCGCGGCCCCCGCTCCGGATCGGGCAGCGGCTCCCAGTGCACCCGGACCAGCCGCCACGCCTCCGGCAGGCACAAGGAGGCCGTCTCGTCGCCGAGTTCGGCCTGCTCCGGAGCGAGCGGCAGCCGCACCCGCCCGTCCTCGTCCACCACCGTCAGCTCGCCGTCGCCCAACTGCCAGGCGACGAACAGACCCGGGACCAGGATGGCCCCGACCAGCGTGGAGCCGTACAGCCGCAGCACGTCCTTCCGGGGCGCGTCCGCCCCCTCCGGGCCCGGCTGGCGGCGCCAGTGCTCCCACACCTCGGTCTGCCAGTCCCGCACCAGCCGTTCCGGCAGCTCGTAGCGGGCGTAGTCGTGCAGCCGGCTCAGCCGGCCCCCGGGCCGACCGGGGCCGAGGCAGGCGCCGAACTCCCGCCCCTTGTCGACGAAGAGGGCCGCCGCGAAGTGCGCCCCGACGTCGCTGCGGGGATAGGAGGCGGAGCCGTGCCCGTCCGCCACCGTGAGGATCAGCGGGTCCTCCGCCGATCCCGTGCCCTTCACCCGGCCCCGGTCCTGGTTGAGCTTCTTGCCGAGGCCCTGGACGCTCTCGAAGAGGGTTTCCCAGTCCGCCAGGGGGCTCACCACACGTCGTCTTCGTCGTCGTCGGCGAGGACCGGCGGCGCGTAGGGGGCGGCGGGCTTGGTCGGGCCGTCGCCCGTGTGGCCCCCGGCGACGGGCTGCGAGGCGGCCTTCACCGCGGCCGTCGACGCCCAGCGGATCGCGGCGGCGAGCTGCTTGGGGCTGTTGGCGTCCAGCGGGCGCAGCTCCGGGTTGGCCAGGAACTCCTGGAGCACGCCCCGGTCGGCGTCCGAGCCGATCGCGATGGCCACCCGGACGGCCTTGCGGCCCCAGGGGGTGGCCTCGATGGCGCGCAGTCCGGCCCGCCAGTCGTCGGTCGGCGCGCCGTCGGAGACCAGCGCGATCACCGGCTTGAGGGCCCGCTCCGGCATGGGCGGGGTGCGCAGCTCACCGGCGACCAGGTGGAGCGCCTCGCCCAGGTTGGTCGTGCCGTCGGGGGCCACGTCCTGCCAGGTGAAGGCGTCCACCTCCACCGGGTCCTTGTGGTGCCAGCGGGCGGTGGTCGAGAAGGTGATGGTGCGGAGCAGGAGCTGGGCGGCCGGGTTGTCGCGGGCCACCGACTGCATCTCCGGGATCGCCTCCCGGATCGCGTAGTTGAGCTGTCCGATCTTCTCGCCGAGCATCGAGTACGAGGTGTCGAGCAGCCAGATGAAGTGCACCGGGCGGTTCGCCATGGCGCCGCCGGGGAGGTCGGTCACGATTTCCTCCAGGAACGGGAACGGGAAAGGGGAAGGGGAAGAGGGAGAGAGGGCAGGGGTTCAGGAGGGGGTGCCGGAGGCCGTCAGCTCCCCCCAGAGGGCGGGGACGTCCCCGGCGAGCCGGACGATCGCGTCGACGAGCCCGGGCAGTCCGTAGACCGCGCCGAGCGCCGCCGCCGCGAGGACGAGGCCGGTGGCCGTCCGCAGCAGCACGAGGACGGCCTTCCGGGAGCGGGCGACCCGGGGGGTGACGACGGTCATCGGCCGCACACCCCCGCTCCGCCGTCCCGCGCGTCGACCAGCGCGCCGACCCGGAGCCCGGACCGGGCCAGCAGCCAGAGCACCGGTTCGGCGGCCCGCCGGCCCTCGGGGTCGAGGGCGCCGGTGCCGGTGGCGGTGAAGGCGCTGACCGACCAGTAGCGGGCGGCCTTGAACTGGTGGGTGAAGTTGCGGACGAGGCCGCCGAGGCCGAGCGTGGTCAGCCAGGTGTCGACCTCGGCGCCCGCGGGCGGCAGCGACGCGATCTTGTCCAGCACGTCCCGTTTGGTGACGACGACGGCCACGGGCAGTTTCCCCCTCCGTCCGACGAGTGCGGTGAGTTCGCCGCTGAGCCCGTCGAAGGTCTCGACGGGCCCCTGGGCCGCGGGCCGGGCCTCGGCGGCGACGGTGCCGTCGGCGTCGGCGATCCGCTGCCGCACGGCCCGGTCGGCGAGGACGTCGACGACGAACAGGACCCCGTCGGCGTGCGCGAGGTACTGCTGTTCGCGCAGCCGGTCGGCGCCCTGCAGCGCCTCGCCCATCGGGTCGTACAGATAGAGCAGCCGGCGGCGCCGGCCCTTGCCGACGAGGATCATCCAGGCGCGCTGGTCGCCCTGGGTCTTCAGCGCCCAGTCGTCGTCCCGCAGCCGCTGGTCCAGGAGGGCGCTGTCGTGCCGGTCGGCGTCGGAGGCGTAGTCGAGGGTGAGCTTCCCGCTCGTCGCCCAGGACCGCAGCCCGGCCACCACGGCGGCCATCAGCATGGTCTTGCCGGACGAGGACGCGCCGATCAGCGGCACGTGCACCACCCGGGTGGTCGCCGCCGTCGGCGGCAACGGCCGGTCGCAGGACGGGCATTCGGCGGCGATCCGCGCGCGCCCCGTGAGCGGGGAGGCGGGCAGCCGCGCCCCGCACCGGCAGGCGTGCCGGAAGACGCCGTACCGCCCGGGCCGCAGCTCCAGGTGGGTGGCGGTGGTGCACTGCGGGCAGCGGTGGGCGGCCAGCGGCACCGGCCGGTGGCAGCCGGGGTGCGGGCACACCGCCCGGATCCGGAAGAGCAGCCGCCGGGCCCGCTCCGCCCCGCGCAGCAGCCCGACGGCGGCGGCCCAGCCGGCCCACAGGAGGGCGACGAGCACCCCGAAGAGGAGCAGCGCGGCGCCCTGCAGCACCGCGACGAGCAGCACGGCGACGGTCGCGCCGAGCGCCGCGCCGGGGGCCGCCAGCCGGAGCCACGCCCTGGTGAACGGGTTGGCCCCGCGCCGCCCGCCGGCCGGCCGCCGCCCCTGGAACAGCCGGGCGACCACCCGCCGCATCCAGTGCCGGCGCCACACCTGCCACGGGGTCCTCAGCCCGGCGCCGACGACGGCGGCCGAGTCGATCCACAACTGCCGGGCCCAGTAGGAGGGGTGGGCCGGTTCGGTGCCGATCGCGATCACCCGCCGGTCCGCGCGGCCCGCGCCGACCGGGCCGAGCGCGGCGACGGCCGCCCGCGTGGTGGCCGCGAGCAGCGTCCAGAACGCCCGGAACACACAGACCGCGACGGCCGTGACCGCCCACACCGCGGCCACCACGACGAGGATCAGCCGGATCAGGTCTCCACCGTCCATCGCGGTCACCTCGCCCCGTCCCGGGGCGGCTCGACGTCGCCCCACCGCGGCTCCCGCGTCCGGTCCTGCCGCCGTCCGCCGATCCGGCGGAACAGCTGCTTCACCCCGCCGGCCGGCCGGGCCCACTCCTCGAAGAGGTCCCGGTGCGCCGCGCCGTACCGCCCGACGTGCTCGGCGGCCAGCCGCAGCTGGTCGTCGGGCATCTTCCGCGCGGCGGGCCGCAGCACCTCCTCCAGGAGCGTGCGGCGGGTCAGGTTCCAGACCGGGCCCGCGCTCTGGTGCATGTTCCAGGCGAGGTAGCAGTCGGCGAGGCGGGACGGGACGGTGAGGAAGTCGGTGAGGACGGGGGAGCGGGCGGCCTCGGCGTAGGCGTCGATCAGGCCGGGGTCGTTGCTGTACGCGAGGGCCTGGAGCTCCCGGGGCGGCCGGTCGGCCCGCAGGAGCAGCCGGGCGAGCGCCTGCGCGGCCCGCTGCTGGGCGGCGGGTCGGGCCTGGGAGGAGAGGGACCGGGCGCGTTCGACGAGGTTGCCGTGCGGGGCGCTCGGGTCGGTGTCGGCGTGCTCCAGGGTGTGGACGTGGGCGAGCAGCGCCAGATCGGGGTAGGCGGCGCGGCCCACGGCGTCGCGTCCGTACGTGAGGAGCTGTTTGGCGAGGGTCGGAGCGGCCTTGTCGTCGGCGGGCGCGTCGACGGCGGCGCTCACCAGGTCGTTCCAGGTGCCGGCGGACTGGTGGACCTCGGCCCCGCTCTCGCCGAGGAGCTGGGACGCCTCCTCGGCCGTCGGGCCGCGGTCCTGCCAGAGCAGGCCCACCGCGGTGCGCAGCAGCAGCGGGGTGACCAGGTGGGACCCGCCGGAGGCGCGCAGCAGCGCGTGCAGGGCGGGCGTGCGGTCCCCGGCCCGCGTCCCGGGCGGCTCGACGGCCGCGCACATCCGCAGGTGGGGGCGGTTCCCGAGCCCGTCGCGCGGCAGCCGGGCGGTGCGCAGCGCGGCGGCCACGGCCGCCGGATGGTCGACGGCCCGGGCCTCCAGCAGGTCGAGGAGGAGGATCCGCAGCGGCGCGGACTCGTCCAGGACGTCGAGGAGTTCCGGTACGGCCCCGGCCCCGGCGCCGGTCCCGTTGCCCGGGCCCGTCGTGGCGCCGTCCATGATTCGCCGGCACAGCCGGTCGGCGAGGCCGGGCAGCAGGTCGTCGTGGTCGATGCCGAGGGTCTGCGCGATCCGCAGCAGTCCGGCGGTGCGGGGCAGCGGGGTGCCGGGGGTGCCGAGTCCGGCCCGGACGTCCTCCCCGAGCCCGGTGGTGAGCCGGCCGCGGTACGGCTCCGGCAGCGCGCCCGGCGGCAGCGGCGGCGGGGTGAGGGCCGGGTCCCGGACGGCCGCCTCGACGAGCCGGGCGGTGATCGGGGCGGTCACGGCGAGCGGGACGGTGTCGCGGAGCGCGGTGAGCAGGGCGGCGAGGGCGTCCGGGGCGAGGGAGCCGGGGCGGCCCTCGGCGCAGACGGCCCGCAGGAAGGACTCCAGCTCCTCCTCGCCGAGGGCGTGGTGGTGGCCGGTGGTCCAGGCGGCGGCCGGGGCGTACGCGTCGGCGGGGACGGGGACGCCGTCGGCGAGCGCGAGCGTGGCGAGCGGCCCGACCGCGAACGGTTCGGCGCCGGGGAGTTCCTGGGCCCGCTTGAAGAGCGCGTCGGCGCCGGCCGCCCAGACGGCGGCGGCGGTGAGCGCCCACAGGTCGTCGGTGGCGGGCGCGTCGGCGCGGGTGTCGGCGCGGTCGTGGACGGCGTAGCGGTGCGGCTGTCCGGTCACGGCCCGGGCGTCCTCGGGGCGGACGCCGACGACCTGCTGGCGGGCGTGCTGGGGCCGCCGGGTGTACGTGGTGAAGGTGAGGCTCCGGGCGGCGTCCCGGGGCAGCGCCCCGGAGGCGAGCAGCAGCCAGTGGGCGACCCGCCGTGTGTCGCTTTCGGCGAGCACCACCTGCGGGGCGGCGGGGTCCTCGGTGACGCGCCGCAGATCGGCGAGGACGGCGGCGAGCCGGGTCCCCAACTCGGAGGCGAACCGCGCCAGTTCGCCGCCGATCCCGGCGGGGAGCCGGGGCGTGAGCCGGACCAGGGGCGCCGGGGAACCGCCCTCGGGCGAGAGGTCGGTCCACTCGGCCGCGCCCCACAGCGCGATCGGCGGCAGGTCGCCGGGGAGCGGCTCGCCGGCGGGCACGAGGACCGCGTGGGCGTGGAAGTTGCCCCACCGGCCGCTGTAGTCGGCGCCGGTGTAGACGGTGCGGCTCAGCAGTCCGCTGCCGTCGGAGAGCCGGGCGAAGCCGAACATCTCGGGGAACGAGGCGAGTTCGGCCTCGGACGGGCGCGCGGGGGCGTCCCGGGGCGGCTCGTACCCGACGAGCTGTTCGGCCTCGCGCAGCACCGAGTGCGGTACGCCGGGGCTGACGGCGGTGAAGCGGAAGCCGGAGCCGTCGGGGCCGGGCGGCGCCGAGGTGTAGTGCATCTGGAGGAGGCTCACGCGGCCGGCACCCCCTTGCCGTTCTCGCGCGGCGGCCGGGCGACGGGCAGCAGGCCGCGCCGGGCGAGCAGCCACAGCAGCGGGTCCTCGACCCGGACCGGCTGGGGTCCCGCCGCGGGCACGTCGGCGGGGGCGTCGGCGGGCGGCGTCGCGCCCAGCGCGGAGAGCCCGAACAGGGACACGTCGGAGAAGTCGCGCTCCAGTTGCCGCCACAGCGCCCCCGAGTCCCAGCCCTCCAGGAGCGAGCGGGTCTCCTCGTGGACGGCGAGCCGGTCGGCCTCGTCGAACCGGCCGCCGGAGTGCGGGGCGTTGCCGAGGAGCGGCGAATGGGGGTCGAGCAGTCCGCGCACGGTGTCCGTCTTGGTGACGGCGACGGCGAGCGGGATGCCGACCCGGCCCCGGGAGCCGCCGTGTCCGTGCGAGCGGAGCTGGGTGGCGATCTCGGCGGCGATCTGCAGGGCCGGGATGTCCTTGGCGGGCATGGGCCCGTCGGCGTCGCCGAGGGTGTCGCGGACGGCGCCGAGCTGGAGCGGGTCGACGAGCAGCACGATGCCGTGGGCGGCGCTCAGGTACTGGGTGTAGCGGTTCATCGCCTCGGCCGACTTGAGGTCCTCGCCGGCCGCGTCGAAGAAGACCAGCGCCGTGTGCCGGCTGCCGTCCCGGCCGAAGCCCTTGCGGGGCAGGCTCAGCCGGTACAGCAGCGGGTCGTTGAAGCCGACGGCGGACGGGATGGTGGCGTCGGGCAGCCGCAGCCGGTCGTAGAGGTCCTCGGCCATCTCGCGGTCCCGCCGCTGGCTCTCGTCGCCCATGGCGGCGAGCGCCGCCCCGTACGCCTGCCCCACCCGGTGGCGCAGCTCGTTGACGAGGACGGACACATAGGTGCTCTTGCCGGACGCCTTCGCGCCGACCAGGGCGATGATCCGGCTGTCCTGCTCGCAGTAGTCGCTGGGCAGGTCGCTGTGGCAGTTGGCGCAGACCCGGACCGGCGTGGGCACCCCGCAGTGCGGGCACTCGGCGCGCGGCCCGGGCCCGCGCAGCCCGCCCAGGGAGCGCGGCGCGACGAAGACCGGCCCCTTCAGGTAGGCGGCGGGGGCGTGGGTGGCGCCCGTGAAGCTCGCCCAGCGGTCGTCCCGTTCGGGATCGCAGGGCGAGCCGCCGCGCAGCCCGGTCCGCGCCATCAGACAGCGGTACGGGAGCCGTGCGGCCTGCGCGCGATGAAAGCAGTAGGGGCAGATGACCGTCGTCATGTCAGCGCACCACCAGGGTCGTGAGGGCGGGTTCTTCGAGTCGTACGGCTCCGGCGCCGTCGCCCAGCAGGAAGGCACGGAGCGCGTACGGGGGGCGGGAGAGGTCGGGGACCGGCGGGAGCGCACGGGTCTGGAGCGGGACGGCGGCGAGCTTCGCGCCGTCGACCCTGAGCAGTTCGGTGCCGTCCTCGGCGTGCCGGGGCCGGGCGGAGGCCCGGTCGCCGCCCCGGTGCACGAGGACGAAGGCGGGCAGCGGCAGGGCCGGGTCGTGTCCGTGCGCGCTGACCTCGACGGCGTACGGCACCGCCCGGCGGCCGAGCCCGCGCCGCCGGGTGAGCAGCCGGTACCGCACCACGGCCTCGCCGGGCACGTCCACCGCGACGGGCGCCCGGCGGACGGGGACGGCGGAGGCGGCGCCGCCGGGCCGCTCGGCCGGCGCGAGCGGCTGGAGCGTGACGCGCGCCGGGCCCGGGCCGAGGGGCAGCCGGAGCCCTTCGCGGACGTACCGGCTGCGGCTGGCGGTCAGGTCGCCGCCGTCCCAGGCGGCGCGCACGGTCCCGGCGCCGGACGGCCAGTCGAAGAACAGCCGCACCCGCCCGCCGGGTTCGCGCACGGCCCGGGGCGTGCCGACCGGGCCCGGCACGTCGAGCCGCACCCCCGGACCGGCGAGCGCCCGCTCGCCGAGCACGGTCGCCGCGCTGACGAGCCCGGCGAAGGGGCCGTCCGGCGTGGTGAAGCCGGGCTCCCCGTACCGGGCCCAGGGCAGCGGCGCGGGCAGCTCGTCGGCGCGCAGCTCGGTGCCGGGTCCGGGCGCGGCCCCCTCGGGCCACACCACGAGCCGCACCTCGGCGCCCTCGCCGCCGTGTCCGGCGAACCGCACCCCGTCCACCGGCCCGGGCTCGGCGGTGAGCCCGGTGAGCTGCCGGGGCCAGGCGTGGACGGTGCCGCTCGCCGTGATCCCCGGAGCGTCCACCGTCCCGCCGGTCGGCGAGGGGTGACGAACCGTCAGGCGAACGGTGTACGGGCCGGGTTCGAGATCCGTGAAGACGTGCTCCTCGGCGCGGCCGAGCGTGTGGCGACCGGCTCCGCCGTGCGGCCCGGTGAGGGCCACGACGACCCCGGAGGCGGTACGGGGGAGCCGCCACCGGACGGTGAGCCGCGCCGGCCCGTCCTCGACGGTGACGTCCTCGGCGGCGGGCGCCACGAGCAGCGCCCGCGACACGAACGGCTTCCCGGTCGGCTGCCCGTCCCGGACGGGGAAGGCGGCGTACCGCACCCGGAGCCCCACCGGCGGGTCGCTGTCGACGGCGGCGCACACGGCCCCGCCCGCGCCGACGGCGCCGCGCACCGGGTCCGGGCGGTCCAGGCCGGGCCCGTCGCGCAGGACGCGCCAGCGGACGCCCGGACGGTCGGGCCAGGAGAGCGTCACCGCGCCGCCGCCGACGGGCCGGGCGGTCAGCCCGGAGTCGCCGCCGTCGGGCGCGGTGCCGAGTCGGATCAGCCCCCGCACGGCCTGGTCGTCGTCGGCGGCGACGGCCAGGACCCGCAGATAGCGGGCCTCGGCCTCGGCGGTGCCGGGGTCGGCCGCCGCCTCGGCGAGCATCCGGTCGCAGCGGTCGAGGTGCCGGTGTAGCCGCACGTCGAACGCGGCGAGCCACGGATCGGCGTACAGCGCGGCCGGCCCGACGGCCGCGACCGCGCGGTCGCAGCCGCGCAGCCGCCGCGTCGACCAGAGTCGGGCGAGCGATTCGGCGGCCTTCCGCTGCCGGTCGTCCAGGACCGGCACGGCCGGTAACGCCTGGGTCAGGACGCGGGCTTCGGCGGGGTCGAGCCCGAGGCCGGTGGCGCCCTGCCGGAGCAGGGGGAGGAGCTGGTAGAGGAGGACCCGCCGGAGCAGCGCCGGGTCGCTCCGCCGGATCGCGGCGAGCAGCCGCAGCACCGGCGCGTGCGCGGGCCGGGCGTCGGCGAGGGCGTCCAGGGCGGGCCCGTCGAGGAGCCTCCGCCGGCGCGGGGTGCACAGCGCGACCCCGTCGAGCACGGAGATGAACGCACTCCCGTCCGCTGCCTCCTGAGGCTCCGTCAGTGCCTCGCCCGCGTACCTCAACCCCGCCGCCGTCTGGGCCTCCGTCAGTTCGCGGTACTCGGTCACCAGTGGGGCGAGCGGTAACGGACCCAGGGCGCCGGGCAGGCCCAGCCGTTCACCGAACCCCCGCCGCATCCCCCGACCCTTCGCGCTCGCGCTCCCCGCTTCGCAAGGGGTACATCTCAGCAGAAGAAATGACCAGGCGCAGGTCGTTTGCCGCAGATCACCGAGGGTGCCGGACCGGGTGCGGAGGGTACGGTCGGGGTGCCGAGTAGCAGTGGACGTCCACCAGTCCGTGCGGCCCCCACTCCTGCGTGACGGTCGCCATCCGATGCCACCCCAGCCGCTCGTAGAGGGCGGTCGCGGCGGTGTCGTGGGCGGCCACGTCGAGCACCGCCTGGAGACCGAGGACCCCGGCCGCGGCGACCGCCTCCGCGAGCAGCAGCGCGCCGACGCCGTGGCCGCGCGCGGCGGGGGACACGTACAGCCGGTTCACCATGAGGGCCTGGTCGACGCCCCTGCCGGTGGCCGCGCTCCACACCCCGGGCGCCCCGTCGTACTCCCGTGGCCCGGCGAGCCCCACGTGTCCGACGGGCCGCCCGCCCAGCTCCGCCACCCAGGCGCCGACGGTGGTCGGCGGGGTGATCCACGCGGCCGGCCGCTCGGGCCAGCTCACCGGATAGCCGTCGTGCTCGTGGACCTCCCGGAGCAGCCGTACGCAGGCGTCGAGGTCGTCGTCGGTCCGGCGGCGGACGGTGGCGAGAGCGCTGTCGATCTTCATGCGGCATCGAAGCACACGCGGGCGCACGGGCGCGCGGGCGGGCGCACGCGCGCGAAGTGGCCCAGGGAGAAGGGGTGGAAGTTGCCCATGCTTCTGGGCCGTTCGCGAGGCACGCTGGACCCATGACGATCGACGAAGCCCAGCGCCCCCTGACCCCCGCGACCGCCGCCACCCGGACCCGGGTGGACTTCTGGTTCGACCCCGCCTGCCCGTTCGCGTGGATCACCTCCCGCTGGATCCTGGAGGTGGAGCGGCTGCGGGACCTCGACGTCCGCTTCCACGTCATGAGCCTGTACCTGCACAACGAGGGCAACGACCTCCCCGACTGGTACCGGGACCTGGTCGACCGCTCGCTCGGCCCGGTGCGGGTCGCCGTGGCCGCCGCCCAGGAGAGCGGCGACGGGATCCTGCGCGACCTCTACACCGCGTACGGCACCCGCATCCACCAGGGCGGCGACAAGGACTTCGACCGGGTGACCGCCGAGGTGCTGGCCGACCTCGGCCTCCCCGCCGAACTGGCCGCCGCCGCGCACACCGACGCGTACGACGACGTCCTCCGGCGCAGCCACGACGCCGGTACGGACCCGGCCTCGGGCGGCTACGTCGGCACGCCCACCCTCCACCTCGACGGCACCCCGTTCTTCGGCCCGGTGCTGAACGCGATCCCGCGCGGCGAGCAGGCGGCGGAACTCTTCGACGCGGTCCGCGTCCTGGCGGCGAACCCGCACTTCTTCGAGCTGAAGCGGGAGCGCACCGGACGGCTGTCCTTTTCGTAGGCACGGGAGAGCCCCGGGCCGCGCTGCCGCGCGGGTCCCGGGGCTCCGGTGTCGGTATCAGGTCAGCGTTCGAGGAGGGCGATGCGGATGGCCCGCTCGACGTAGTTCGCGACGTTCTGGTGGCCCGCCGCGTTGGGGTGGACCAGGGTGACGCGCTTGCCGACCACGCCGCAGTTCAGCTTGCCGACCGCTGTGGGCCAGTAGTCCGCGGCGTCGCCGCAGATTCCCTCGCCCCACTTCTCGTCGGCGGGCTGGCAGGCGTCGTGGCCGACGCTGGAGGAGTAGATGTCGACGTACTGGTCGCCGAAGAACTGCGAGACCCGCTGGATCGTGCTGTTCAGCTTCAGCAGGACGTCGTCACGGAGCCAGTCGACGTCGGCGTGCTTGATCAGGCTGAGTTCGGTGAGGGCGAGGCGGTTGCAGGCGCTGCCGTCCTCCGGCAGGACGGCCGGGTAGCCGACGGTGATCACCTTGGCGTTGGGCGCGGCCTGGTGGACCTGGGCCAGCATCTCGATGTACTCGTCCTGGACCCGGGCGAGCTTCTGCTCGATGCTCTCCTCGCCCTCCGGGGGGTTGGTGTAGTGCTCGCGGCAGGAGCCGGTGAGCTCGGCGCCCTTTTCGAGACACTTGAGGAGCATGCCGCCGAAGGGCAGGCTGTTGCCGCCGACGCCGATGGTGACGACGTCGGTCTCGGCGTTCAGACCGGCCCGCTTGATCTGGGTGTCCACCGCGGGCCAGCCGGCCTCGGGCGCCTCGACCGGGCTGATCGGTGTCTGCTTGGTGGTGGCGATGTCCTTGATGACGGCGGCGCCGCAGCTGACGTTGGTCAGGTGGACGGGCTTGCCGGGCGGGAACTCGTCCAGCTCCGTCTGGACCAGGCTGGGGTAGGCGCCGCTGGTGCGGTCGCAGCCGTCACGGGACGCGTCGCCCAGCGCGGGCAGCGGGTCGCCGACGAAGACGCCGGCGGTGTACGAGTCGCCCAGCGCGGCCCACTCGTACTGGTCGGCGGCACCAGCCGAGCCCGACGGCAGGAGGGCGGACGCGGCGAGCGCCAGCCCCACGGTCAGGGCGCGCAGGCGCGGGCGGGAGACAGGGTGTCGCATGGATGCTCCAGAGTCGGCGAAAGACGCCCGGGGCGGAACGCGACCCGGGCGAAGGCAACGCCCAAGATCATCCAGGCTGCGGAACCGCCGGTTCCGCGAATCGGGCCGATCACCCCCGATCGAGCTAAATGGTCACATCATCGCCGTGGTCGCCGGCCTCCCCGTAGAGTGCGGCCCATGACGGAGACAGAACGGCAGTGGGTCGAGGGGTGGGCCGTGTGCCGGCGGATCCCCAAGCCGGTGGACGTGCCCTGGGGGCTGCGGCTGGAGGTCGGACAGCCGACCCAGACCGTGCGGCACGTGCTCCTCGGCGACGGCACGGACGCCGGCACCGCCCGCGCGCTCGTCGAGTCGATCACCGAACCCACCACGGTCGTCAAGGCGTTCCTGCCGGGGGACGCCATGGCCCCGTGGTTCCCTCCCTCGTGGGAGCCCGTCGACCCCTGCTTCCTGATGGCCGTCGACCTGCGACCGTCGACCGTGCGGGTGCCGGACGGCTACACCGTCATCGTCGAGACCACCGACGGGGTCGTCTCGGCGCGGATCCTGGCCGCCGACGGGGAACTCGCCGCGGCCGGACTCGCCGGTCTCACCGACACCGCCTGCGTCTACGACCAGATCATCACCGAACCGGCCCACCAGAGACGGGGCTTGGGCACGGTGGTGATGGGCAGCCTCACCGACGCGGCGCTCGCGAAGGGCGTGTCCCGAGGCGTCCTGGGCGCCACCGTCCAGGGCCGCGCGCTCTACGAGACGCTCGGATGGCAGGTCCTCGCCCCCCTCAACGGCTTCGTCCACCGCCCACGCTCCTAGGCCGTCACCTCCCGCTCACCGGACCGCCCCCATGCCGCGCCGGGGTGAGCGCCGCCGCGACCACTTCCTCGACACGGGCGCGCTGCTGGGCGGGGGTGGCCCGGGCGTCGGGCCGCACGGCGTACACCGTCCGGCGGTGGCGTTCGGCGCTCGCGAAGACGCCGCTGGTCCAGCCGCCGCTGGAGCCGGTCTTGCCCCAGACCCTGGTGCCGTCCAGTTCGATCCCCATCAGGCCGCCGGCGCTGAAGCAGGCCGCGGCTGTGGGGCAGCTGGTGTTCTCGGGGGCGCTCGGCAGCGCCGGCACTTCGAAGAGGTGCCGCTGCTGCGCCGGAGGAAGGAGCCGCCCGTCCAGCAGGGCCCGCATGAACGCGTCGAGGTCGGCCGCGGTGGACGTCAGCCCGCCCTCCGCCCAGGCCCAGGCTATGGAGGGGTCCGTGGAGAGCGCGGTGTCGCGCAGGGACAGCGGGTGCAGGATCCGCCGGTCGAGCTCATCGGCGAAGGGGCGGCCGGTGACCTGCTCCACCAGCAGCCCGGCGACGAAGCTGTTCAGCCCGTTGTACTGCTGGACGGATCCGGGGGCCGGGGTGCGACCGGGGCGGGCTGCGGCGTCCGCTGCGAAGGAGGCGGCCACCACCCCCTCCGGTCCGAGTGGGACCCGGGCCGGACGGGGCAGGTCGCTGGTGTGATCCAGCAGCTGGCGCACCGTCACGCCGGAGTAGGCGGCCGGGATCGACGCCGGCAGGTAGCGGCGGACGGGCTCGTCGATACCGATCCGGTGCTCGGCGACCAGCTGGAGCACCAGGGCATCGGTGAAGATCTTGGTCACACTGCCCACCGGGAAGCGCGCACCCGCCTCCACCGGTCCGGCCGTCCCGGTGAACGGGGTGCGCATGCCCCGGCCGGCGACCCGCACCAGGGCCGCATCCGTCACCTCGTCGGGCAGCGTGGCCAGCAGCGCCCGCACCGCGGCCGTGTCGCGGGTGGCGGGCACGTCAGGGGAGACGAGCGCGCCGGGCGCGGCCGCGGCCGTGGCCACAGGGGCGGCAGCCAGACCGGCGGCGAGTGCGGCCATCGCCACGCAGGTGACGGTGAGGCGGCGGGTGGCGCGGGGACCGGTGGTCATCGGTGGCTCCTGGGGACGGGCGGACGTTCGGATCAGCGCATGACCTGCGCTGGTTCAACCTTCGCGCCCGCGGCGCCCGTTGCCCATCGGTGATCACCCTGAGCCCTCCCGGAGCCCACCCCTGGTTCCCCCTCGGGGTCCGGGTGGGGGTCGGCGTGATCCGTGCACCTGGCCCGGGCCTGCCGAACATGACATGTCCACGCGCTGCTTAAGATCATCGTCTTTGCCGAGTTCGACACAAGGAAAGCGATGAGAATACGCGGAATCCTGGTGGCCTTCGCGGTCGCCCTCTCCGTCGTCCTGATGGCCGGTCTGGCCCAGAGCGGGGCGGACCTGCTGCGGGCGGACCGCCCTGCGGTGACGGACACGAAGCGCACGACGGCGGAGCCGAAGCTCGCCGACGTCGGGGCCGAGACCCAGGTCCAGATCCGGTCGGTCACCTTCAACATGTGCGGTGGCTTCTGCAACAAGGGCGGCACCGACCTGCTGCACCACGTCGAGGCCGAGATCACCAGGTTCGCGCCTGTACACCTGGTCATGCTCCAGGAGGTGTGCTACTCGCAGTTCGAGTGGTTCCAGAGCACGTACGCGGGCACCTACGAGTTCAGCTTCACGCCCCTGCTCACCAACTACCCGAGCTGTGGTCAGACCAACTGTGCGGTGAACGAGGACAGCGACCCGACCAACGACGACAGGCGCTGCTGGGTCGGCCAGGTCCTCGGTGCCCGCGGGACACTGGGCGCCAAGGGCGAGGTCCCCCTCGGCGGCGAGAGCCACCAGATCGACTCCGACGGCGTCCTCATCGACCTCCCGCGGACGTTCAACGCCCTCTGCCACGACGTGAACCTCACCGGCATCCCCGGAAAGGTGAAGGGCTGCAGCGTGCACCTGCGCGCCTGGGACGACCCCCAGGGCGTCAACGACCGGGCCCGCTCCGCGCAGGCGGCGCGCCTCGCCTCCGAACTCGACGACGACATCGAGGCCGGCAAGGTCGTCGTGGTGGGCGGGGACTTCAACTCCGTCCCGCAGCCGCACAAGGGCCCGGTCCTGGACAGCTTCTACCGCCCCGAGGCCGCTCCGGGCGGGGGCATCGGCCGCTTCTACGAGGCCGACACCACCGACGACAGGGACCCGGACCTCGACGGCCCCGACCCCGCCCTCTGGACCCTGCCGGAGCCGGATTGCGCCGCCCCCGCCACGACCTGCCGCAGCGGCGAGTCCACCCTCCTCGACCTGTCGACGCTCAGCGCCGACCAGCGCAACAGCAAGATCGACCACCTCTTCTTCTCCGAGGCCGCCACGATCGGCTCGCTCAGCGGCGGTGTGTACCCCCTGTACTTCAGCGACGCCGCGCGCACGAAGGTCGTGTACAAGAAGGAAGACGCCGCCAAGGACGCCGCAGGCAAGTACCTGAAGCTGTCGGACCACGCCTTCTACCGCGGTTGGGCGACGGTCACCGTCGAATCCTGACCCTCCGGTGACGTACGGCCCGCGCGCGGCACGGGCCGTCCGTCGAGCGGCGTCAGTGGACCGAGAAGCCGCCGTCGACGAAGAGCGAGTGGCCCGTGACGTACGCGGAGGCGCCGCTCGCGAGGAAGACGGCGGCGCCCGCGAAGTCCTCGGCCAGACCGTTGCGGCCCACCATCGTGCGAGCCGCCAGCGCCGCGACCTTCTCCGGGTCGGAGGAGATCCGCCGGTTCAGCGCGGTCATCACGAAGCCGGGGACGAGGGTGTTGGCGGTGACGCCGTACGTGGACCACGCCTCCGCCTGCGAGCGCGCCAGCGACTCCAGCGCGCCCTTGGACACCCCGTACGCCCCGCTCTGCACGAACGCCCGGTGCGCCTGCTGGGAGGTCACGTGGATGAACCGCCCGAAGCCGCGCTCGGCCATCCCCGGCCCGAACCGCTGCCCCAGCAGGAACGGCGCCTCCAGGTTCACCGTCATCGTCGTGTCCCAGACCTCCTCGCCCAGCTCGCCGAAGGGCGGACGGAGGTTGATCCCGGCCGAGTTGACCACGATGTCCGGCTCCCCGAACACCCCGGCCGCCGCCTCCGCGCCCCCCTTGATCCCCTCCCGGGTGCTCAGGTCCGCACTCACCCAGCCCGCCCGGCAGCCGTCGGCCGTCAGCTCCTCGACGGTCGCGACCAGCTCCGCCTCCTTGCGCGCCAGCACCACCACGCTCGCGCCGGCACGGGCGAGTGCCCCCGCGATCGCCCTGCCGATGCCGGAACTCCCGCCCGTGACCAGGGCGGTGCGGCCCTCCAGGGAGAAGAGGCCGGAGAGGTAGTCCGTGCTCATGCGTGTCGCTCCTCAGGACGTGCGTGTACCGGCCCGCCCGTGTGCGGTAGGGGGCAGGTACACGCATCCTGACACAGCCGCGCGTCAGGCGAGCTGGGCGACGAACTCCGTCCAGGCGGCCGGCGCCACGGTGAACTGGGGGCCGTCCGGGACCTTGGAGTCGCGGACGTGGACGGTGGAGGGGCAGGTGGCGACCTCGACGCAGTTGTCACCGTCACCGCCGCTGTAGCTGGACTTGTGCCAGGAGAGAGCGACTTCCACGCAGTTGTCCCCGCTGCCGCTGCTGTAGCTGCTCTTGAACCAGGCCAGTTCAGTGGTGCTCATAGTGCTCCTCGGATCTCCCGCAACAGGCCCACGGATGCCTCTGCAGACAGGGCCTGTGCTCGCATCCTGGCATACCGCTGCTGGAGGATGCTGACCTCTTTGGAGTCGGACATGAGCTGGGCGGTGCGCTGGCCCTCGGAGTACGCGTACCAGGCGTTCTCCTTGGTCTCCAAGAGCCACAAGGGGCCATCGAGGCCCGCGTGATGCCCGCGCGACTGCGGCATGACCTGGATGTCGATGTTGCGGCGTTCGCCGAGGCCGAGGATGTGGTCGATCTGCTCTCGCATGGCGTCCGCCTCGGCCACCTGACGGCGAAGGGCATGCTCTTCGATGATGAAGCTGAAGATCGTCTCCGGACGTTCCGTGAGAATGCTCGCTCGCTCCACGCGAGCGACCAGGTTCGACTCGATCTTGTCGTCACCCATCGCCGGAATCTGCTCCTCAAAGAGCGTCCGGGCGTACGCGGGCGTCTGGAACAGCCCCGGAACGAGCCGGTTCTCGTAGGTGTAGAGCGTCACCGCCAGCGGCTCCAGCTCCGCCCACTCCTCGAACCACTTCGCCAACCCCGCCTTGCGCGTCAGATGCTTCGCCGCCGCCCGGATCACCCCGAATGCGTCCAGCACCTCCTCTGCCTTCTCCACGAACTCTTTCGACGGCAGACGCCTGCCCTGCTCGATCGACGCGACCATGGGGACCGAGTAGCCCACCTTCGGCGCGAACTGTTCCTGCGTCAGCCCCGCCCGCTTGCGGAATGCCTTGACCACTTCCCCGAAAGCCTTCAGGCTCTCTGACGTCTCCGGTGCGCTTCCCTTGGGAACGTCGTCCGCCACCCCGCCACCTCCGCACAGTGTGCTCGCGTTGAACGCATCCAGGTTCACGGACTGTCACCAGTACAGTCCAGCGAGCCAACCCGTACAAGCCTCAGCGTACGAGTCAAGTAGCTGGTAACTCGCCATGATCGCCGCGAAATTGGCCACATGACGACTCCCCTGGCACGCAAACGACCCGTCACCGTACGTATGTTCGCGCAACGCTTCAGCTCCACCCCGCGCGGCGCCCGCCTCGCCCGCCGCCTGGCCCTCCATCAACTCCACCAGTGGGACGTCCCGTACGGCGCCGAGCTGTCCGACTCCGCCGCGCTGATCGCGGAACTCGCGGCGAACGCGGTCCTCCACGGCCGCGTACCGGGGCGCGACTGCGAGCTGGCGCTGCTGTACTCGCCCGGGCTGCTGCTGCGGATCGACGTCTCCGACACCCGGGGCGAGCGGCGGCCGGAGTCCGGGCCGGCGGCGGGGCCGCTGGACGAGGGCGGGCGGGGGCTGCTGCTCGTCGGGGCGCTGGCCTCGCGGTGGGAGGTGCTCGACCGCGTACCGGTCGGGAAGACGGTGCGGGCCGAGCTGGACTTGAGAGAGCGGCGAGGATCTGCGCGAGCGCATACCGTGGGCGCGTGAACGATACCGACGGCGAAACCCTTGGGTGGGAGCTCATCGGCTGGGACGGCGACGAGCAAGCCGCTCATGTCACCGCCCTGACCCGAGCCGAGATCCTGAGCGTCAGGGACCTGTTCCCCGGCCGCGACGACGCATTCCTTGAGACCGCGGTTTACGAGGTGCCGCCCGCGCTGTACGCGGCCATGCGGGGTGCCGTCCCGCACCTGGAGTTCCGTGAGGGGCTGGACTACCACATCGGTGGTTTCCGCCTGTCGGACTGAGCCTGTCGCTCGCGGCCGGGGGGGGGGGGGGCGGGCGCCTGGAGGGGGGGGCGGGCGGCCCACGACTTCGGCTACCGGCTCCGGGACGTCCTGGAGCACTCCGCCGTCGACACCGATCTGCTCCGCACCGTCGAGGGCCCCTCCGGCACCGCGCACATCGTCGTCGACGACGAGGGCGGCAACGCGATCGTCGTCGTCCCCGGCGCCAACGCCACCGTCACCTCCCTCACCGCCGGCGACGAGGCCCTGATCGCCACCGCCCGACTCCTCCTCCTCCAGCTCGAACTCCCCCTCTCCGTCGTCGTCGAGGGCGCCGCCCACGCCCGCGCCCGCGGGGTCCGCACCATCCTCACCCCGGCCCCGGCCCAGCCGCTGCCGCCCGAACTCTTCGACGTCACCGACCTGTTGGTGCCCAACGAGCACGAGGCCACCGCGCTCACCGGCCGCACCGACCCGCACGCCGCCGCGCTCGCCCTCCTCGAAGAGGTCCCCGAGGTGGTCGTCACCCTCGGCGCGGCCGGCTGCCTCTACGTGGCGCGCGGCGCGGAACCGCTCACCGTGCCCGCCCCCCGGGTGCGGGCCGTCGACACCACCGCGGCCGGCGACACCTTCGTCGGCGCCCTCGCGGTCGCCCTCTCCGAGGGCCTGCCGATGCCGGAGGCCCTCACCCGCGCGGGCACGGCCGCCGCGCTCTCCGTCCGGCGCGAGGGCGCCTCGACCTCGATGCCGTACCGCACCGAGATCGACGCGGCCCTCGACACCCCCGAGTCCCTGGAGGCCGATCCCGTATGACCACCCCCACCGCGCCCCCCGCCGCGAAGGTCCCGCCGCTCCAGGGGCTGCGCGTCCTCGATCTGGCGACGCTCTTCGCCGGCCCGCTGGCCGCCATGATGCTCGGCGACTTCGGCGCCGACGTCGTGAAGGTCGAGCACCCCCGCAAGCCCGACCCGTCCCGGGGCCACGGCCCGGCCAAGGACGGGGTGGGCCTGTGGTGGAAGGTCCTGGGCCGCAACAAGCGGACCGTCACCCTCGACCTGTCCACCCCCGGCGGCCGGGACGCCCTGCTCCGGCTGGCCGCCGACGCCGACGTGATCGTGGAGAACTTCCGCCCGGGCACCCTGGAGCGCTGGGGTCTGGGCTGGGAGGAGCTGTCCGCGGTCAACCCCCGGCTCGTCCTCGCCCGGGTCACCGGCTTCGGCCAGTTCGGCCCGTACGCCCACCGCCCCGGCTTCGGCACCCTCGCCGAGGCGATGAGCGGCTTCGCCGCCATCACCGGCGAGCCCGACGGCCCGCCGACCCTGCCGCCCTTCGGCCTCGCCGACTCGATCGCCGCCCTCGCCACCGCGTACGCGGTGATGACCGCGCTCACCGCGAGGACCACGACCGGCCACGGCCAGGTCGTGGACATGGCCATCATCGAACCGATGCTCTCCGTCATCGGACCCCACCCCCTCTGGTACGACCAGCTCGGCTACGTCCAGCCGCGCACCGGCAACCGCTCCCGCAACAACGCCCCCCGCAACACCTACCGGACCTCCGACGGCTCCTGGGTGGCCGTCTCCACCTCGGCGCAGTCCATCGCCGAGCGCGTGATGCGCCTGGTGGACCGCGCCGAGCTGATCGACGAGCCGTGGTTCGCCGACGGCACGGGCCGGGCCGCGCACGCCGACGTCCTCGACGAGGCGGTCGGCTCGTGGATCGCCCGCCACACCCGCGACGAGGCCATGGCCGCCTTCGAGAAGGCGGAGGCGGCCATCGCCCCGGTCTACGACGTGCGGGACGTCCTCGCCGACCCCCAGTACCAGGCGCTCGGCACGGTCACCGAGGTCCCCGACCCGGAGCTGGGCCCGATCCGGATGCAGAACGTGCTCTTCCGGCTCTCCGAGACCCCGGGCGGCATCCGCTGGGCCGGCCGCCCGCACGGCGCCGACACCGACGAGGTGCTGACGGCGGCCGGCCTCACCCCGGCCGAGATCGGCGCCCTGCGCGCCCAGGGGGCGGTATGAGCGCCCCGGGCGCCGTGAACGGCCGGCGGCCCCGCGGCCGTCTCCCCCTCACCTGGCTGTACGCCCCCGGCGACCGCCCCGAGGTGGTCCGCAAGGCGCTCGGCTCCGGCGCCGACGTGGTCATCGTGGACCTGGAGGACGCGGTCGCCCCGGACCGCAAGGCGTACGCCCTCGACGCCACCGTCGATCTGCTCTCCGACGCCCACCCGGTCCCGGTGCACGTCCGCATCCACACCCCGCGCGACATCCCCGTCCTGGCCTCCCTCCCCGGCCTCGGCGGTCTCCGTGTCCCCAAGGTGACACACGCCACCGACATCCACCGGATCAGCGCGCTCGCGCCCGGTCTCCCGCTCTACCCGCTGCTGGAGAACGCCTTGGCCGTGGAGCAGGCGTACGCCATCGCCACCGCCCACCCGGCCGTCCGCGGCCTCTCCCTCGGCGAGGCCGACCTCCGGGCCGACCTGGGGGTCCGGGACGACAGCGGTCTCGACTGGCCGCGCAGCCGGATCGTGGTCGCCGCCCGGGCGGCCGCGCTGCCGCCGCCGGTCCAGTCGGTCCACGCGGACGTCGCCGACCTCGACGCTCTCGCCGCCGGCTGCGCCCGGGGCCGGGCGCTGGGCTTCCTCGGCCGGGCAGCGATCCACCCCCGGCAGCTGCCGGTCATCGAGCGGGCCTATCTGCCGACCCCGCAGGAGGTCGACGCGGCCCGCGAGGTGGTGGCGGCGGCCACGGCGGACCGGGGCGCGCTGGCCCTGGCGGACGGCCGGTTCGTGGACGCGGCGGTGGTGGCGGGCGCCCACCGGGTCCTGGCCCTCGCGGAGCGCGCCGGCTGATCCGCGCCCGGGCACGCGCGAGGGCCGCCGGAACCACTCGGTCCCGGCGGCCCTCGGCCCCGTACGGAAGGGGGGTGTCAGCTCTTGGCGGCCGACCCGGCGCCGTTCCCGGCCCCGTTCTCCGCCTCGTCGGACTCACCGGCGTCCTCGGAGTCCTCCGAAGCGGTGTCCGTGTCTCCGGCGTCCTCGGCGTCGTCCGTCTGCTCCGCCTGCCCGGTCTTCTCCGTGTCCACCGGCTTGCGGGAGCGCGGCTCCACGATCTCCTCGCGGCCCGGGCGCAGCCGAGCCGAGAGGACCATGTAGACGACGGCGAGCAGGAAGACGATGATCGCGGTCCACACGTTGAGGCGCAGGCCCAGGATGTGGTGGGCCTCGTCGACGCGCAGGTACTCGGTCCAGACCCGGCCGGCGCAGTAGGCGGCCACGTACAGGGCGAAGGCGCGGCCGTGGCCGAGCTTGAAGCGGCGGTCGGCCCAGATGACGAGGAGGGCGACGCCGACGCACCACAGCGACTCGTAGAGGAAGGTCGGGTGGTAGAGGCCGGCCTCGCGGTTGGCGCTCTCGGTGATCTTCAGCGCCCACGGCAGGTCGGTCGGCTTGCCGTACAGCTCCTGGTTGAACCAGTTGCCCCAGCGGCCGATGGCCTGGGCGAGGGCGATGCCGGGCGCGATGGCGTCGGCGTACGCGGGGAGCGGGATGCCGCGGCGGCGGCAGCCGATCCAGGCGCCGACGGCGCCGAAGGCGATGGCGCCCCAGATGCCGAGGCCGCCCTCCCAGATCTTGAAGGCGTCGACCCAGTTCTCACCCTCGCTGAAGTACAGCTGGTAGTCGGTGATCACGTGGTAGAGGCGTCCGCCGACGAGGCCGAAGGGCACCGCCCAGACGGCGATGTCGGCCACGGTGCCGGCGGTGCCGCCCCGGGCGATCCAGCGCTTGTTGCCGAGCCAGACGGCGACGAAGACACCGAGGATGATGCAGAAGGCGTAGCCGCGCAGCGGGATCGGTCCGAGGTGGAGGACACCGGTCGACGGGCTGGGAATGTAGGCAAGGTCCATGGCAGGTCCGACGCTACCCTGCCGGGCGGGCGGACCGGCAGCCCACCCGGCAACGTCTGGGTAACTAACCCGTCGGCACTACCCCGCGGACGGGGAGGCCGTGCCCGGCTTCTTGCCCTTGTTGGCCTCGGCGACCCACTTCTTCAGGTTCTCCGGCGAGATCTGCTCGCCGCCCTTGGTCGGGAAGATCGATTCTCCGTTGAGCAGCACGGAGGGGGTGCCGCGGAAGCCGCCGGCCTGGAAGGCGTCGTTCGACTTCTCGACCCAGCTGTCGTGCGTGCCGTCCTCGACGCAGGAGCGGAAGGCCGGCGTGTCGAGGCCGGGGACCTTGGCGGCCAGCTCGATCAGCTTGTCGTTCTTGCCGAAGGCGTCGTCGGTCTCCTGCGGCTGGTTGATGTAGAGCGTGTCGTGGTACGCGGTGAACTTGCCGGCGTCCTGGGCGCAGGCCGCCGCGTTCGCCGCGCGCAGCGAGCCGCTGCCGCCCATGTTGCCGTCGATGAGGGTGGCGAGGTGGTACTCGGCCTTGAGCGCGCCGGTGGCCTCCAGCTCGTGGATGGTGTCCCGCATGACGTTCTCGAACTGGGCGCACGCGGGGCAGCGGAAGTCCTCCCAGATCTGGAGGGTGGACGGGGCGTCCTGCGCGCCGGTGGGGATGGCCGGCTTGTCGCCCTCGATCGAGCCGGTGGGGGCGACGACGGGGCCGGCCTTGGCCGAGTCGCTGTCCTTGCCGCTGTTGGCGGCGATCACGCCGACGACGGCGGCGAGGCCGAGCACGCCGACCACTCCCGCCGTCACGATCAGGACCCGCCGCTGCTTCTCGCGGGCCTTCTCGCGCTCGCGCTGCTGCTGGAGGCGCTCCCGCGCGCTCTTGTTACTACCGTCACGGTTCTTCTCGCTCACGCCCACAGCAACGAACCGGGGGGGGGGGGGGCCCCCCCCCCCCCGCCCCCGCCCCACCCCACGGATGACAAACCCCACGGCGGGGGGGCCCCCCCCCCCCGCGGGGGGGCCCCCCGG
>NZ_JBHYKM010000083.1:0-36827 GCF_042741435.1 Streptomyces sp. NPDC058955
CGCCGCCCCCCGCCCCCCCCCCCCCGGCCCCCCCGCCCCCCCACGGCGGTGGCGTTACGGCGCCGGGGCGTAGCCGGCCGGGCGGGTGGTGAAGGTGCCGCGGCCCTGGGTGCGGCCGCGGAGGCGGGTCGCGTAGCCGAAGAGTTCGGCCAGCGGGACCGTCGCCGTCACCACCGACGTACCGCCGCGGACCTCGGAGTCGGTGACCCGGCCCCGGCGGGCCGCGAGGTCGCCGAGGACCGTGCCGACGGAGTCGGCGGGCACGGTGACCGTCACTTCCGCCACCGGTTCGAGCAGCGTCAGCACGCTCGACCGCAGCGCCTCGCGGAGCGCGAAGCGGCCGGCGGCGCGGAACGCCAGCTCGGACGAGTCCTTCGGGTGGGTCGCCCCGTCGGTCAGCGTGACGCGGACGCCCGTCACCGGGTGGCCGCCGAGCGGGCCGTCGGCGAGCGCGTCCCGGCAGCCGGCCTCGACCGCGCGGACGTACTCCTGCGGGACCCGCCCGCCCGTCACCGCGGACGCGAACACGAACTCCTCCTCCCCGAAGGCCCCGTCCAGCGGCTGGACGTCCATGACGACGTGGGCGAACTGGCCCGCGCCGCCGTCCTGTTTGACGTGCCGGTAGAGCAGCCCCGTCACTCCCTTCGTCACCGTCTCGCGGTAGGCGACCTGCGGGCGGCCGGCCGTGACCTCCAGGCCGCGTTCGCGCCGCAGCTTCTCCACCGCGACCTCCAGGTGCAGTTCGCCGAGGCCCGACAGCACGGTCTGGCCCGTCTCCGGGTCGGTCCGCACCACCAGCGACGGGTCCTCCTCGGCGAGCCGGGCGAGGGCCGTCGCCAGCCGGCCGGTGTCGGTGGACCGGCGCGCCTCCACGGCCACCGAGACCACCGGGGCGGCGGGCACCGGCGGTTCGAGGACGACCGGCGCCTCCGGGGCGCACAGCGTCGCCCCGGCGCGGACGGTCTTCGGACCGACCACGGCGACGATCTCCCCGGCGAAGCCGGCGGGCACGTCGACCGTCCGGTCGGCCTGCACGAGCAGCACGCGGGAGATCCGCTCGGTCCGGCCGGTGGCCGTGTCGAGCACGGTGGAGCCCTGACGGAGAGTGCCCGCGTAGACGCGGACGTACGTCATCCGGCCGGTCGGCGCCGCGCTCACCTTGAACGCGAGCGCCACGAGCGGCGCCTCCGGATCGGCCGCCCGATCGCCCCCGCCGACCGGAGGCCGGTCGGCCGGGGCGGGCAGATAGGCGACGACCGCGTCGAGGAGCGGTTCCACCCCACGGTCGCGGTACGCCGCACCGCACAGCACCACCACGGCGGTGCCCTCCAGGGTCAGCTCCCGCAGGGCCCGGACCAGCGTCCCCTCCGCCAGCGAGCCCGTCACGCAGAACTCGTCCAGGGCGTCGGGGTGCAGCTCCGCCACCGCTTCCTCCAGCAGGCGCCGGCGGCGTACCGCCTCGTCGCGCAGGCCCGCCGGGACGTCCGTCTCGGCCCGAACGCCGTCCTCCCACACGTACGCCCGCATGCGGACCAGGTCCACGACGCCCCGGAAGCCGTCCTCGCGGCCGAGGGGCAGCTGGACGGGGAGCGGGACGGTGCCGAGGCGGTCCCGGATCGAGGCGACGGCCGCGTCCAGATCGGCGCCCGCCCGGTCCATCTTGTTGACGAACGCGATCCGGGGGACCCCGTACCGGTCGGCCTGCCGCCACACCGACTCGCTCTGCGGCTCGACGCCCGCGACCGCGTCGAAGACGGCCACGGCGCCGTCGAGGACGCGGAGCGCGCGCTCGACCTCGTCGGAGAAGTCGACGTGTCCTGGCGTGTCGATGAGGGTGAGCCGGTGGCCGGCCCAGGTGCAGGTGACGGCGGCGGCGGAGATCGTGATGCCCCGCTCCCGCTCCTGCGGGTCGAAGTCGGTGACGGTGGTGCCCTCGTGGACCTCGCCCCGCTTGTGGACGGCGCCGGTCAGGAAGAGGATCCGCTCGGTCACGGTCGTCTTGCCGGCGTCGACGTGGGCGAGGATGCCGAGGTTGCGGACCCGGGGGTTCGGGAGGTAGCGCACGGTGGTGTGCCTTTCGCTGCTGCTGCGTGGAGCGGAACAGGGCAGCGCGATTCCCGGACGCGGGAAGGCGTCGGCGGGCCTGCGATGACGGGCGCGCAGCCGTCACCGGCAGGCGGAAGAGGCGAGGATCACGTCGTACCGGCGGGCGCGGGGGAGGACGGCGACGGCGTACTGGTGACGCATGGTCGGCTCCCCTCGGGTCGGTCGAACGGCTCGCTGCGGCGCGCCGGTCCGGCGCGCCGTGACGGGAGTGTAGGGAGCCCGGGGCGGCGCGCGACAGCGGTTTTCCCGCGCCGGCGCGCGTGGCCGTATCTCGTCTGTCCAGGAAGCGCCGCCGCGTGCTTAATGGGCGCACACTGGCACACCTGTACGAGACGCACGCGCGAGGAGACGGGGGACTCTCTCATGGACACGACGAACGGGCCCGGTACACCGCCCGCACCGCCCGGGCCGCCGCCCGGCTCCGGCGGCACGCCCGGCGCTCCGCCGGCGGATCCGCCGACCCGGCGGCCCCTGCTCGAACAGCCCCGGCCGGCGAAGCTGCGCCCCCGTTCGGTCGACCTCCGGGTGGGCGAGGGCGTGCTGTGGATCGGCGCGGCGGCGCTCCCGCTGCGGCACGTGACCTCGGTCGAGGTGTCCCGGGTCAAGCCCGACGCCGTGCTGCGGTGGCTGCTCGTCGTCGGCCTGGTCGCGCTCGGGGTGAGCGCCGTCCAGAGCGGCGACCTGGCCGGCGGGGACGCGCTTCCGCTGCTCGTCGTCGTCCTGTCCGTCCTGGCCTTCTTCGCGCTGAAGGACGTGTTCGCACCGGCCCGGCCGGTGCTGGTCGTCCAGACGGCCGCGGGGTCCACGGCCGTCGTGACCCTGCCCGGCTTCGACGAACCGCGGCAGATCGCCGACCGGGTCGTGCAGGCGATCGACGATCCGTCGGCGAGCTTCACGGTCGTGGTGCAGCGGGTCGGCTCCCAGGGGAACGGGGACCGGCACGCCCCCGTCGTCCGCGTCAAGGGCGGCAGGGGCGGCTCCGGGCTCACGTACCGGTAGGCGCCCCGGCCGGCTGGAGGAGGTCCCAGCGGTTGCCGTACAGGTCCTCGAAGACGGCGACGGAGCCGTACGGCTCGTGGCGGGGCTCCTCCAGGAACTTCACCCCGGCGGCCGTCATCCGCTCGTGGTCGCGGGCGAAGTCGTCGGTGTGCAGGAAGAAGGCGACCCGGCCGCCCGACTGGTTGCCGACGGCGGCCTCCTCGTCGTCGTTCCTGGCGCGGGCGAGCAGCAGACCCGCGTTCCCGATCCCGCCGAAGCCGCCCGCGCCGCGCGGGCGGACGACGACCCAGCGGGTGCCGCCGCCCCGGTCGGTGTCCTCGACGAGGTCGAAGCCGAGGGCGTCGGTGTAGAAGGCGATGGCCTCGTCGTAATCACGGACGACGAGCGTGACGAGTGCGATGGACGGCATCACCCCAACGTAATGCGCGAACCGGACGGAACCCACCCGCGCGGACCCGCGTCGCCGCCGCCCCGACCCTCGACGCGGCGAGGGTCGGCACGAGGGTCGGGGGAGGGACGGAGGCGGGTCCGGACAGGGCGGGACGGGGGTCCGCGCGAGGGGTGCCGGGCGGGCCCGCGGTGCGAGAATGCCACCCATGGACGCACAGGGGTTCGACCGGCTCGTCGAGCGGGCGCGAGGGCTCGCCCGGGGCGGGGGGCGCCGCGTGCTGGGCCTCGCCGGGCCGCCCGGGGCCGGGAAGTCCACACTCGCCGAACGGCTCGTCGCGCGGCTCGACGGGCTCGCCGTGCTCGTGCCCATGGACGGCTTCCACCTCGCGGGCGCCGAGCTGGAGCGGCTCGGACGCGCCGGGCGCAAGGGCGCGCCCGACACCTTCGACGCCGCCGGGTACGCGGCCCTCCTCGCCCGGCTGCGGACCCCCGAGACCGGCACCGTCGTCTACGCGCCCGCCTTCGACCGCGCCCTGGAGGAGCCGGTCGCCGGATCGATCGCCGTCCCGCCCGGGATCCCGCTCGTCGTCACCGAGGGCAACTACCTCCTCCACCGGAGCGGCGCCTGGGCGGCGGTCCGGCCCCTCCTCGACGAGGTCTGGTACCTCGACCTGCCCGACGCCGTCCGCGTCCCCCGGCTCGTCGCCCGCCACGTCCGCTTCGGCAAGGCCGGACCCGAGGCCGAGGCGTGGGTGGCCCGCTCCGACGAGGCCAACGCCCGGCTGGTCGCGGAGGGCCGCCGGCGCGCCGACCTCGTCGTCCCGATGGACTGACGCACTCCGGCGGACCGGGGTAGGGGGGAACCTGACGGCCCGTCCCGGCCGTCCGTCACCATGTACCTGACGACAGGGGGAACGGGTGACGGAGATTCTGTACGGCGAGCGGTCGCGGAACCCGCTGGCCAGGACGGTCGAACTGACCGAGGCCGGGATCCGCAGGGGCGGCCGGCTCACGCCGCTCGGCGAGCTGAACCTGGCCGCGATGGCGGAGGCGTACCAGCGCGGGCAGTGGCTCGGCGGCGGCGGGTCCGAGCGCCCGCTCGAACGGCTGGAGGAAGGCGCCGGCGTCGTCCCGCTGACGCGGGTCTCCGGCACCAGCACACCGCTCAAGGTGCGCCGGACCGCCGACTTCGCGCGCGAGCTGGGACGGCTCGCCGTCCGGCTGAGCGGCGGACCCGAGCGGGTCGCCGAGCTGGGGCGGCGGGCCGCCGCCGAGGGCGTGCCGCTCTGGCTGGCCCGGCGGACCGCGCCCGGGCCCGCCGGGGACGTGACCGTCGCCGTCGACCGGCGCCTGGTCCGGGTGGACGTCTGGGGCCCGCACGCCCCCGTCGTACGGATCCGGGCACCCTTCGGCTTCCACCCCGACGAGGCCCACCCCTCCCGCGGCCTCACGCTCACCGTCGGCGACACCCTGGCCGAGCTGCGCCTGGAGCGGCGCAAACTCCGCAAGTCCAAGAGCTTCGTGCAGGCCGAAGTCGGCGGACAGCGCTGGGAGCTGCGACGGTACGGCGCCACCAGCTCGTGGCTGCTCCGCGACGACCGGCGGGTCGCCCTCCTCGCCCGGCCCGCGCGCCGGCGCTCCTCCGACCGCCCCGACGGACCGCTGCTGCCGCTCGGCCCGGTCGGCCACGAGACCTCCGACCCGCTGGACGCGGTCATGGCGCACGCCTTCGCCGCCGCGTTCGGCCTCGGCGACACCACCGGCCTCGCCCGCTTCCCCGCCCAGTGGCGCCCGAGCGAGGGCTTCGAGCCCGCCGCCGTGGACACCGACTGGCTCCGCCCCTGGTTCAGCAACCTCGGCACCAGCAGCGCCGACAACGAACCCGGCGGCGGCGACGGCTGGGGCTCGGACGGCGGCGACGCGGGCGACTCCGGCGGGAGCGACGGCGGGAGCGACGGCGGTGGCGGCGGCGACGGCGGTGGCGGCGGGGGCGGCGACTGACCGCCTGACCGGCGGGGCCGCCGACCGGTCCGGCGGCCCGCGTGCCCCCAGCCCCCCGAGTAGGGTGACCGCCATGAACGCCACCGGGTGGGAGGAGCGGGTCGCCGCCCTCTGGGACAAGATCGACACGTACGGGCCCGAGGAGTTCCGGGCCCGGATCGGGGACCTCGCCGCCGAACGGGACGACGACGCCGTCGCCCTCTTCGAGCGGGGCGCCGCGCACGACTCCACCGGCATGCCCGTCGAGGCCGTCACCCTCTACGAGCGGGCGCTCGGCCTCGGCCTGACCGGGCTGCGCCGCCGCCGGGCCGTCATCCAGCTCGCGAGCAGTCTGCGGAACCTCGGCCGCCCCGACCGGAGCGTGGAACTGCTCACCGTCGAGCGGGACCTGCCCGCCGAGCGGCTCGACGCGGACGAGCGGGCGCTCGGCCCGGCCGTGGACGCCTTCCTCGCCCTCGCGCTCGCCGACACCGGCCGCGACCGGGAGGCCGCCGCGCTCGCCCTCGGCGCCCTCGCCCCGCTGCTGCCCCGCTACAACCGCTCCCTCGCCCACTACGCCCGCGCCCTGCTCACCGCCCCCGACGGCTCCTGACGGCTCCTGACCCCGACTTCGGCGGGCGGCCGGTGCGGGCCGGGGCCCACTCGCTAGGCTGAACGCAACGGCGACGGAAGGCGGGCTGACGTGGGGTGGCTGCGCAGGAGACCCAGGCGGGACGGCGAGGACGCGCCGAGGGATCCGGAGTTCGCCTACTTCTCCGAGCGCGAGGCCGCGCTCTTCCGGGCCACCGTCCGCGAGGCGTTCGCCGAGCTCGGCCTGGAGGTCACCGTCTACGCGTCGTCCGTCCAGGACGACAAGCAGCGCCGCTTCGGCCTCGGCAACCTCGCCGCCGTCTGCCACCGGGACCGGCGCGGCCCCCGCGTCTGGCCCGACCTGATCCGCCGTCACGTCACCCTCGTGGTGCGGACCCTGGACGGCCCCTCCGCCCTCGACACGCTGCCGCCCGAGCAGATCCGCGCCCAGCTCTACCCCCGGGTCGTCAACGGCGAAGGCATCGACCCCGGCGCCTTCGGCTACGCCCGGACGCTCGCCCCCGGCCTGTACGAGGTGCTGGCGCTCGACCTGCCGGAGAGCGTCATGATGCTCACCGACGACGCCCTCGACCGGATCGGCGACCCCGCCCAGCTGCGCGCCCGCGCCCTGAAGAACCTGCGCGGACTGCCCGTCGAGGAGCACGAGACCGTCCGCGACGCCGACGGCATGTCCTTCGAGGTCGTCGTCGGCGACTCCTTCTACACCGCCAGCCGGGTCCTCGACCTCGACGCCCTGGCGCAGCGGGTCACCGGACTGCCGCTCGGCGAGCACGGCGCCCTCGTCGCGGTGCCCTTCCGGCACCAGATCGCCTTCCACCCCATCCGGGACACCTCGATCATCCCGGCGCTCGGCGCGATGGCCTCCTTCGCCGCCTCCGAGTACGAGGACACGCCGGGCGCCATCAGCCCCTACGTCTTCTGGTGGCGGGACGGCACGCTCACCCAGCTCAGCGAGCACGACGAGGAGCGCGGCGAGCTGCGGATCGTCGTCGGCGACGACTTCCAGGACCTGCTCGAACGGCTGATCGCCCAGGGCCCGGGCCCGGGGCCTGGGCTGCTCTGAGCGGTCGCGGCGGCCGGGCCCGGCGGGGAGGATGCTGGAGGACGCCCGCCCGCCGCCGCGAAGGAGAACCCATGACGGCCGCACACTCCGACGACACCCCCACCCCCTTCACCGCCGACGACTACCGGGCCCGGATGGACCGGGCGGCCGCCTCCGCCGCCGACGCCGGGCTCGCCGGGGTGCTCGTCGCCCCCGGCCCCGACCTGGTCTACCTCACCGGCTACCAGCCGACCGCGATCACCGAACGGCTCACCGTCCTCGTCATCGCCCCCGGCCAGGACCCCGTCCTCGTCGTCCCCACCCTGGAGGCCCCCGACGCGGAGAAGGCCGTCGGCGCGCCCGCGCTGACCCTCCGCGACTGGACCGACGGCAAGGACCCGTACGCCGTCACCGCCCCGCTGCTGGACGTCGACGGCAGGTTCGGCGTCAGCGACAACGCCTGGGCCATGCACCTCCTCGGCCTCCAGCAGGCCCTGCCGTCCACCTCGTACGTCTCCCTCACCGAGGCCCTGCCGATGCTGCGGGCCGTGAAGGACGCGCACGAACTGGCCCGGATCGCCGCCGCCGGGGCCGCCGCCGACCGGGCGTACGGGGAGATCCTCAAGGTGCGGTTCGCGGGCCGCCGCGAGACCGAGGTCGCCGCCGACCTCGCCCGGCTGCTCCTGGAGTTCGGCCACTCCCAGGTCGACTTCACCGTCGTCGGCTCCGGGCCCAACGGCGCCAACCCGCACCACGAGGCCGGCGAGCGGGTCATCGAGCGCGGCGACACGGTCGTCCTCGACTTCGGCGGGCTCAAGCACGGCTACGGCTCCGACACCACCCGCACCGTCCACGTCGGCGAACCCACCGACGAGGAGCGCCGGGTCCACGACCTCGTCCGCGAGGCCCAGCAGGCCGGCTTCGAGGCCGTGCGGTCCGGCATCGCCTGCCAGGACGTCGACCGCGCCGCCCGCAAGGTCATCACCGACGCCGGGTACGGCGAGTACTTCATCCACCGCACCGGCCACGGCATCGGCGTCACCACCCACGAACCGCCCTACATGATCGAGGGCGAGGAGCGGCCCGTCGTCCCCGGCATGTGCTTCTCCATCGAACCCGGCGTCTACCTGCCGGGCCGCTTCGGCGTCCGCATCGAGGACATCGTCACCCTCACCGAGGACGGCACCGGACACCGCTTCAACACCACCCCGCACGAGATGGCCCTCGTCGAGTAGCGGACCGCCCGGCGGGCCTCACCCGTCGGCGAGCACCACCGCCGACTCGCCGCCGAGGCGCAGCAGCCCGGCCCGGGCGGGCGCCTCGGTCGGCTCCCAGGCGGCGAGGACCCGGTCCCGGCCGTTGGAGCCCAGCGGGATCGCGACCGGCTCCTCGCCCAGGTTGACCGCCACCCGGACGTCACCGCGCCGGAAGACCAGCCAGCGGGCCTCCTCGTCGAAGGCGACCTTCACCCCGCCCAGGTCCGGGTCGGTCAGGTCGGGCAGCGTGCGGCGCAGCGCGATCAGCTCGCGGTGCCAGGCGAGGAGCCGCCGGTGCGGGTCCCGCTCGCGCTCCGTCCGGTCGAGGACCGAGCGGTCCCGGGTCGCCGGGTCCTGCGGATCGGGCACCTCGGCCTCGTCCCAGCCGTGCGCCGCGAACTCCCGCCGCCTGCCCCGCCGTACGGCCTCCGCCAGCTCCGGATCGGTGTGGTCGGTGAAGTACTGCCAGGGGGTGCGGGCGCCCCACTCCTCGCCCATGAACAGCATCGGCACCGACGGGCCGGTGAGCACCAGCGTCGCCGCGCAGGCCAGCAGGCCGGGGGAGAGGGAGGCCGAAAGGCGGTCCCCCAGCGCCCGGTTGCCGATCTGGTCGTGGGTCTGCGCATAGCCCAGGAAGCGGTGGGCGGGGGTGCGCTCCCGGTCGACCGGGCGGCCGTGGTGCCGGGCACGGAAGGAGGAGTACGTGCCGTCGTGGAAGAAGACCCGGGTGAGGGTCTTGGCCAGCGCGGCCATCGGGGCGCGCGCGAAGTCGGCGTAGTAGCCCTGGGACTCACCGGTCAGCGCGCAGTGCAGGGCGTGGTGGAAGTCGTCGTTCCACTGGGCGTGCAGGCCGAGGCCGCCGAGGGTGCGCGGGGTGGTGGTGCGCGGGTCGGCGAGGTCGGACTCGGCGATCAGGAAGTGCTGGCGGCCCTGCTCCTTCGCCAACTCGTCGACGGCCGCCGACAGTTCCTCCAGGAAGGTGAGGGCGCGGTCGTCGGCGAGGGCGTGCACCGCGTCGAGCCGCAGCCCGTCGATCCGGTAGTCCCGCAGCCAGGCGAGCGCGCTGCCCAGGAAGTACGCCCGCACCTCGTCCGAGCCCGGCGCGTCCAGGTTCACCGCCGCGCCCCACGGCGTGTGGTGGGTCTCGGTGAAGTACGGCCCGTAGACCGGGAGGTAATTGCCGGACGGGCCCAGGTGGTTGTGGACCACGTCGAGGACGACGCCCATGCCCAGGCCGTGCGCCGTGTCGGTGAACCGCTTCAGCGCCTCGGGCCCGCCGTACGGCTCGTGCACCGCCCACGGCGCCACCCCGTCGTACCCCCAGCCACGCACCCCGGGGAACGGGCAGAGCGGCATCAGCTCCACATGGGTGATGCCGAGCCCGGCCAGCTCCCCGAGCCGGGCCGCGGCGGCGTCGAGGGTGCCCGCCGGGGTGAAGGTGCCGACGTGCAGCTCGTACAGGACCGCGCCGCGCAGCCGCAGCCGGGGCGGCTCGTGGCGCCAGGCGTAGCCCGCGTGGTCGACGACGGCACTGAGCCCGTCCGGCCCGTCCGGCAGCCTGCGGCCGCGCGGATCGGGTCGGACGGGCCCGCCGTCGACGCGGAAGCCGTACCGGTCGCCGTCGGCGGCCGGCACGGTGCCGGTCCACCAGCCGTCCCTCAGGGGGTCGCGGTCGAGGGGGTGCCCGGCGCCGTTCAGCTCCAGGGTCACCCGGTCGCGGGCGTGCGGCGCCCAGACCTCGAAGAGCACGGCGGATCTCCTCGCAGACGTCGGTACGTACGGCTGGCTACGTCGGTCCCATCCTGGCAGTCAGGACGGCGACGCGCCCGGTGCGTCCCACACGTAGTCGATCTGACGCTGGAAGTTCACGTACCCGGCGCGGGCGAACGCCGCCGCCATCGGCACGTTCCCCAGGTCGGTCGCGGCCCGCACCCGCGGCATGCCCGCGTCGGCGAGGATCCGGGTGCCCTCGGCGAGGATCTCGTCGATGTAGCCGTGGCCCCGGTGGGCGGGCAGCACCCCGATGTAGGCGATGATCGGGTTGTAGTTGTTGCGGGCGGGGATCACGAAGCCGACCGGCTCGCCCGTGCCCGGCAGTTCCGCCACCTGCCACCACTCGCGTGGCGAGGCGTAGTGCGGGAACTCGTCGTCGTAGTGGCGCTCGGCTGCCTCCCGGAGGGACAGCCCCTCGCCCAGGTCGGCCTGGCCGTGCGCGTCGAGCGTGCCCTCCATCACCGGCGTCATCAGCGCCAGCAGGTCCTCCCGGTCCCGCACCGGGCGGAACGCGAGCCGGCCGGTGCGCTCGGCCACCGGCGTCCCGGGCAGCCACTCCAGGCGCAGCCGCTCGACCAGCGGCCGGCCCCCGGTCTCCGCGAGGAGGGAGAGCAGCAGCTCCACCCGGTCGCGGGTCTCCGGGACCTCCCGCCAGTCGGCGGGCAGATAGCGGTTGAACTCCGGCGGCACGGTGCCGGCCGGCACGACGGCGGCCATCGCGGTGCGCAGCAGCCGGCGGCCCACCTCCGCCGCCTCCCCGGCCGGCAGCTCCGGGTCGAGGTCGAAGAAGTCGAGGGCGAGCGGTTCGCCGCCGTCCTTGTTGGTCCACCAGGCGATCCGGCCGAGCAGCCGGCCGCCGCGGAGGGCCACCCAGAGCCACTCGGGGCGGCGGCGGCCGGTGCCGAGGTCGTCGGCGAGTTCGTGGTCGAGCGTGTAGGTGAGGCCGAGGAACAGGTCCAGCTCCTCGGACCCGGCGAGCGGGCGGACGACGAGGTCGTCGGTCATACGGTGGTTCCCCCAGGGGTCTGTGCGAGCGAGCCCGCAGACCGTAGCAGCGATCTTGAGAAGGCGGCGCGGGGTTTTGTGCCGGAGCCGGTACGTCCCCGGGACGGGCCGCTTCTGGACAGTCCGGCCCGGGCGCGCGGACAATCACGGTGTGACGACCCCTTACGAGCCTCCGGCGCACTCCCCCCGGCTGACCGACGCCGAGCGGGACCGCGCGCTGGTGCTGCTCCGGGAGGGCGCGGCGCAGGGGCGCCTCTCGCACGACACCTTCCTCTTCCGGATGGAGCGGGCCCTGCAGGCCCGCCGCCCCGACGAACTGGACGTGCTCACCGCCGACCTGCGCGGCGAGAGCGGCTGGAGCCGGCGGGTGATCGGCGCCGTCGAGGCCGTCTCGGGCTTCACCGCCCGGCTCCGTCGCGCCTGGCACGCCGAGCGGCTGCCGAAGCTGCTGCTGCCGCAGCCGGGGCCGTACCCGCTGCGGATCGGCCGCGACCCGGTGAACGGGCTGCGGCTGAGCCACGAGACGGCGTCCCGGCTGCACGCCGAGCTCTCCCTCCAGGGCGGGCTCTGGGTGCTGCGCGACCTCGGCTCCACCAACGGCACCACCGTCAACGGCCGCCGGGTCGTCGGTGCCGTCGTGGTGCGGGCCGGCGACGTCGTCGGCTTCGGCGAGATGAGCTTCCGGCTCTCCGTCGACTGACCCGCTCCGCAGCCTGACCCGCTCCGCAGCCTGACCCGCTCAGCACCCTGACCCGCTCCGCGCCCTGCCCCCTCCGCGCCGACCAGCGAGGTCAGAGCGGTCTTCCCTCACCCGTTCGGCGGTATGTGACGGGCGGTGCGGGGGGCGTGGTGGTGGGCTGGGGGGACGCGCGCCACGACTCCGGCCGCGGTCCGTCACCGCCGGACGAGCCGTACGCGCCGATCGAGCCGATCGGGCCGTACGAGCTGGCCGGGGCCGAACGACAGGGGGCGCGATGCGCGACGAGCCGAACCGTGACACCGGAGGCCGGACGGGCGAGGGGCCCTGGGAGCGGGTGCCCGTCATGGCGCCCGCCGGACGGCCCGCCGGGCCCGGCCGGGTGCGGCCCCTGGCCGACCCGACCGCGCCGCCCGGCGGGCGGACCGTCGCCCCGAGCCCGCTGGACCCCGGCGCCGCCCTCGATCCGGACCCCGTGCACCGCAGGCTGCGCGAGGAGTTCCCGCTCACGTACGACCCGCTGCTGCGGGCCTGGGTCCTCAGCCGGTACGCGGACGTGGCCGCCGCCCTCACCGACCCGCGCTTCACCCACGGGCACCGGCCCGGCGACCCGGCCTGCGCCCGGGCCCACACCGACGTGGACCTCGGCGAGCTGCGGTCCGTGGCGGAACGCACCGCCTTCGTGCTCGCCCGCCGGATCGCCGGACGCGAACGGGCCGACCTGGTCGCCGACTTCTGCCACTGGCTGCCGGCCGGGACCGTCGCCGCCGCCGTCGGCGTGCCCTACCGGGACATGATGCGGCTGGTGCGGGGCCGGGCCGCGACGGCGCTCGCCGGGGAGTGCGGCGGACAGATCGCGGTCCGGGAGAAGGCGCTGGCCTCCTTCCTCGGCAACGTCCTCGCCGACCCCGACCAGGTCGCCGCCCTGCGGGACGCCCCGACGGGCCTGGTGGCGCGGGCGTGGGCGGAGTCGCTGCGCCGCGACCCGCCGGTGCAGATCGCCGTCCGGCGCACCCGCGAGGACGTGCGGGTCAGCGGCGGGGTCCTGCCGGGCGGCTCCTCGGTCGCGCTGCTCATCGGCGCCGCCGGACGGGACCCCGAGCGGTTCCGCGAGCCGGACCGCTTCGACCCGCTCCGCGACGACCCGCACCAGCTCACCTACGGGCCCGGGTTCTGCCCGGCGGTCGTCCTGGCCGGTCTGGAGGCGGAGTACGCGGTCCGCGCGCTCTTCCAGGCGATGCCCCGGCTGCGGCTCGCCGACGGCTTCCGCCCGGCGCCGACCGGCCTCATCACCCGGGCCCCGCGCACTCTGGTGGTCCTGCCGAACGGCTGATTCTTCGCGGTGCCGCCCCGCTGCTAGGGTGACGTGCGCTCGTCAAACGAGCCCCTTCCGCACGCACGACTTCCAACGGGGAACGATCAAGTGAAGCTTCGTCATGCCCGCGCGATCGCCGTCTTCGGCATCGCCGTCTTCGCCCTCACCGGTGCCCGCGGTTCGAACGGCGCCAGCTGCGGCGGCAGCAGCGGTTCGAGCTCCAGCTCCAGCTCCGGCGGCGGCAGCCACGACAACGACGGTTCGAGCAGCAGCTCCGGCGGCTCCGTCCCCGGCGGCGGCAGCAGCGCCGACAAGGCGGCCCGCGACGTCACCATCGACAAGTGCGCCTACGACCCGGCGACGAAGAACCTGACCGCCAAGATCACGGTGAAGAACGACGGCGCGCTCGACTACGACTACTCCGTCACCATGAAGTTCACCGGCACCGGCGCGACCTCCGCGACCGCGATCAAGACGGGCATCGCCGTCGCCGCGGGCGCCTCCGCGACCGCCGAGCTGACCACCCCGTACCCGGGCACCGGCGACGGCTCCGAGTACACCAAGTGCGAGGTCTCGCGCGCCAGCCGCCTCTGACGGACCCGGCGGTGAGGACGGGTGGTGCGGGACCTTCGGGGTCCCGCGCCACCCGTCGCCGTCAGCCGCGCCGTCGGTAGGCGTCGCTCTGGTTCGGCGGCGCGTTGTGCATCGCCCACGAGTTGTACGAGACCCGGTCCTGGGACGCCTGGATCCGGGCCTGCTCCTCGATGCGCAGCCCCTCCGCGTTCTCCGTCCCGGACCTGCCCCGGCGCAGCAGCACCACGAGCAGCACCACGATGAGGCCCCCCAGGCCCCCGAACAGCATCCACATGGCCATCGCGTTCCCCCCTTGTCCTCGTACTGATCAGTATGCGTTCAGGGCGCGATCCGCGCGAGGAGGGCGACCGGGCGGTCCGCGAAGAGTTCCGCCAGCTTCAGCTCGCTCTCCGGGCCGCCGGTGAACTCCCGTACCCCGTCGAGGACATCGGCCCACCGGCCGGCCGGCAGCACCAGCTCCGTGTCCCGCCAGCCGCCCGCCTCCGCGAGCCGCAGCGAGAGCCGGGTCACCGCGGTGACCACCTCCCCCGAGCGGGCGAAGGCCAGACAGTGCGCGGCGGCCGGACCCTCGGCGGCCAGCGGCAGATACGTCCCGCCGGGGCCGAACGCCGCCGGACGCTCCCGGCGCAGCCGCAGCGCGGCCCGGACCAGCGCCGTCCGCCCGTCGTCCGGACCCGGCGCGAACGGGGCCCGGTTGTCCGGGTCGACCAGCGCCCGGTACTCCCGCTCGGTGTTCTGGTACAGCTCCGGCACGCCCGGCATGGTCAGCTGCACCAGCGCCGCGCCGTCCGCGTGCGCCCGGACGTGCGGCTCCAGCGCGAACGCGGCCTCGGACGCCGTCCGCAGCGGCACGCGGCCCGGCCCGGCCGCGACGAACTCGGCCACCGCCCGCTCGTACGCCGGGTCCTGCTCGGTCCAGGAGGTCCGCAGCCCCTCCTCCCGCACCGTCTTGAGCAGCGCGGGCCCGATCCGCTCCGGATCCGGGGTGCCGAAGCCGAAGGCGGTCTGCCAGGCCGTCCAGGCGAGGTGCGGGTCCGGCGCCGGGATCCCGGCGACCTCGGCGAGCAACCCGGCCCACACCTCCGGACACTGGGCGAGGACGGCGATCGCCGCCCGCACGTCCGCGCTGCGCTTGGTGTCGTGGGTGGTGAGGACCGTGCCGCCGGCCGGCCAGTCGCGGGACAGCCGGGCGCAGGCGGCGTGGAACTCCGCGACGCCGACGGCGGGCCGGCCCGGATCGCCGCCGACCTCGTTGGCCGAGAGCAGCGGCGCGTACCGGTAGAAGGCGGTGTCCTCGGTGGACTTGGCCCGCAGCGCCGAGGACGTCTGGGCGAACCGGGCCCGGAACGCCCGGTGTCCGGGGGAGTCGCCGTGGGTGCCGAGGAGCAGCCCCCGGACGGTGTCCACGGCCGCGGCCTCCTCCGGCACCGCGAACGCGGCCCGCGCGCCCCGCGCCGCCTCGGGGGTCAGCACCCGCTCGAGACCGGTCCGGTAGAAGCGGTAGACCGGCACGCGGACGAGGAGTTCCTCGATCGCGGTGCGCAGGGTCCAGGGCGCGTGGTCCTGGAGCGCCGGATCGGCGGCGCACAGCCGGGCCGCGGCCCGGGTCAGGACGGCCGTCTCGGCCGCCAGGTCGTGCCGCACCACCTCGTACGCGGCGCGCCGGGCGGTCGCCTCCCACTCCCCGCCCCGGTCGGCCGAGCGGCCGGCGAACTCCCGGTAGAGCCGCGTGAGTTCGGCGGCGCCCTCGGGGTCGGTGAGGACGCCGTCGACCAGCCGCAGGGCGTCGTAGCCGGTGGTCCCGGCGACCGGCCAGGCGTCCGGCAGGGTCTCCGGACCGGTGAGGATCTTCTCGACCACCGTCCAGCACCGGCCGCCGGTCGCCTCCGCCAGCCGCTCCAAGTAGCCCTGCGGATCGGCGAGTCCGTCCGGGTGGTCGATGCGCAGCCCCTCGATCACCCCGTCGGCGACCAGCTCCAGGATCTTCGCGTGGCTCGCCGCGAACACCTCGGGGTCCTCCACCCGCACCCCGATCAGGTCCGAGACGGTGAAGAAGCGCCGGTAGCCCAGCTCGGTGCGGGCCAGCCGCCACCAGCCGAGCCGGTACCACTGCGCGGCGAGCAGCTCGTCCAGCGGCAGGCCCTCGGTGCCCTCGCGGAGCGGGAACTCCTGCCCGTCCAGGCGGAGCACGCCGTCCTCGACCCGCAGCCGGTCCCGCACCTCCGACAGCCGGGCGGGCAGCACCGGGAGCAGCAGCCGGTCGCCGTCGCCGGCCGACCGGTCGAGGTCGAACCAGCGGGCGTACGGGGAGTCCGGGCCGTGCCGCAGGACGTCCCGCAGCGCGTGGTTGTGGCGCGGGGAGGCCGCCATGTGGTTCGGCACCAGGTCCACCACCAGGCCGAGGCCGTGGGCGCGGGCGGCGGCGGCGAGCGAGCGCAGCCCCGCCTCGCCGCCCAGCTCCGCCCGCACCGACCGGTGGTCGGTGACGTCGTACCCGTGGGCCGAGCCGGGCACCGCCTCCAGGACGGGGGAGAGGTGCAGGTGCGAGACGCCGAGGCCGGCGAGTTGCGGCACGGCCCGCTCGGCGGCGGCGAACGGGAACGCGGGCTGGAGCTGGAGCCGGTAGGTGGCGGTGGGCACGACGGCGGGCGCGTGGCGGTGGGACGTCATGCGAACGTACGTACCCCGTACGGAAGCTTCCGTGTCATCACCCGATGCACCCGTTCGGGTGCATCGCGCTAGTTTCGGCCGATGTCCCCAGCCACCGCCGGAGGTGCCCCCACCGGATGTACCGCGCCACCCTCTCCTTGCTCGGTCCCGCCCTCCCGGTCCTGTCCTTCCTCGGCCGGCTGCCGACCGCGATGTGCCAGCTCGGCAGCGTGCTGCTGGTCGCGGAGACCAGCGGCTCGCTCGCCACCGCGGGCCTCGCCGGCGGCGCCCTGGCCGCCGGGCAGACCGTCGCGGGCCCCCTGCTCGGCCGGCTCGCGGACCGGCGCGGCCAGCGCGGACCCGTCCTCGCCGCCTCCCTCGCCAATGCCGTCGCGGTCGCCGCCCTGGTCCTCGCCGCCGTCGCCCGCACGCCCACCGGCCTCCTCGTGCCGCTGGCCCTGCTCGCCGGGGCGACCGTCCCGCAGATCGGGCCGCTCGCCCGGACCCGCTCGGTGGCGCTCGCCCGCCGGGCCGGCGCCGACGACCGGACCGTCGGCGCGGTCCTCTCCTTCGAGGGCACCCTCGACGAGGTGTCGTTCGTCCTCGGCCCGGCGCTCGTCGGCCTCGCCGCCGCCCTCGCCCACCCGGGCACCGCCCTGCTCGGCGCGGCCCTGCTGCTCGCCCTCTGCGGCGCCGGCTTCGCCCTCCACCCCAGCGCCCGCGCCACCGCGCCGGAACCCGAGGCGACCGCCACCCGCACGGGCGCCGCCGAACGGACGCGGCTGCCCGGCTCCGCGTACGCCCTCCGGGTGACGATGGCCCTCCAGGGCGCCATGTTCGGCGCCTCCCAGGCCGGGATCACCGCCCTCACCGCCGGCCTCGGCGCCCCCGCCCAGGCCGGGCTCGTCTACGCGGCGATGGGCGTGATGAGCGCCGCCGTCGGCCTCTCGCTCGCCGCCCTGCCCGCCCGGATCGGCCTCACCCTCCGCTGGCGGACCGCGACCGCCGGACTCGTCCTGCTCTCCCTCCCGCTGCTCGCCGTCGACTCGCTCCCCGGCCTGTACGCGGTGGTGACCGTGCTCGGCGCCGCCTACGCCCCGCACCTCATCACGGTCTTCGCGCTGACCGAGCGGACCGTCCCGGCCGGCCGGCTCGCCGAGTCCATGGCCTACCTGACCAGCGGGATCGTCGGCGGCCAGGCGCTCGCCCTGGCGCTCTCCGGCCGGCTCGCCGAACAGCACGGCGCCCCCGCCGCCTTCGCGGTGGCGGTGGGGGCGGCCGTCGCCTGCGCGGCGCTCTCCTGGACGGTGCGGACCGGACGGACCGGACGGCCGGGGGCGCCGAGCGAACCGGTCAGGCCGGCCGGCGCAGCACCGTCAGACTCAGCGGCGCGAGGGTGACCCGCTCGCCCGCCACGATCTCCGGCCCCTCCCGCGGCGGCATCCCCTCCGGATCGGAGGTGTCCACCACCGTCCGCCAGCACCGCCCGTGGCTGTCCGGCACCGCGAACTCCAGCTCCTGCGCCGAGGCGTTGAACATCAGCAGGAAGGAGTCGTCGGCGATCCGCTCGCCCTGCGTCCCCGGCTCGGAGATCGCGTTGCCGTTGAGGAAGACGGTCAGCGCCCGGGCGTGCGCCGCCTGCCAGTCGCGGGCCGTCATCTCCTCGCCCTCCGGCGTGAACCAGGCGATGTCGGTCAGCTCGTCGTGGGTGCCCTCCACCGGCCGGCCGTGGAAGAAGCGGCGCCGCCGGAAGACCGGGTGCTCGCGGCGCAGCCGCACCATCGCCCGGGTGAAGCGCAGCAGCGTCGCCTCCGCCTCGCTGTTCTCCTTCGGCCACCGCACCCAGGAGATCTCGCTGTCCTGGCAGTAGGCGTTGTTGTTGCCGCCCTGGCTGCGCCCGAACTCGTCGCCGTGGCTGAGCATCGGCACGCCCTGCGACAGCATCAGCGTCGCCAGGAAGTTGCGCATCTGCCGGGCCCGCAGCTCGATGATCCCGACGTCGTCGGTCTCGCCCTCCTGCCCGCAGTTCCAGGACCGGTTGTGGCTCTCGCCGTCCCGGTTGCCCTCGCCGTTGGCCTCGTTGTGCTTCTCGTTGTACGACACCAGGTCCCGCAGCGTGAAACCGTCGTGGCAGGTCACGAAGTTGACCGAGGCGAGCGGGCGCCGCCCGTCGTCCTGGTACAGGTCGGAGGAGCCGGTCAGCCGGGAGGCGAACTCGGCCAGCGTGCGCGGCTCGCCCCGCCACAGGTCCCGCACGCAGTCCCGGTACTTGCCGTTCCACTCGGTCCACAGCGGCGGGAAGTTGCCCACCTGGTAGCCGCCCTCGCCGACGTCCCACGGCTCCGCGATCAGCTTCACCTGGCTCACCACCGGGTCCTGCTGCACCAGGTCGAAGAACGACGACAGCCGGTCCACCTCGTGGAACTGGCGGGCCAGGGTGGCCGCCAGGTCGAAGCGGAAGCCGTCCACGTGCATCTCGGTCACCCAGTACCGCAGGCTGTCCATGATCAGCTGGAGCACGTGCGGCGACCGCATGAGCAGCGAGTTCCCGGTGCCGGTGGTGTCCGTGTAGTACCGGGGGTCGTCGGCGAGGCGGTAGTACGAGGGGTTGTCCAGGCCGCGGAAGGAGAGCGTCGGGCCCAGGTGGTTGCCCTCGGCCGTGTGGTTGTAGACGACGTCGAGGATGACCTCGATGCCGGCCTGGTGCAGCGCCCGCACCGCCGACTTGAACTCCAGCACCTGCTGGCCGCGGTCGCCCCAGGAGGCGTAGGCGTTGTGCGGGGCGAAGAAGCCGATCGTGTTGTAGCCCCAGTAGTTCGAGAGGCCCGCGTCGGCCAGCCGGTGGTCGTGCACGAACTGGTGCACCGGCATCAGTTCCAGCGCGGTCACGCCGAGTTCCTTCAGATGCCCGATCACCGACGGATGCGCGAGGCCCGCGTAGGTGCCGCGCAGCTCCTCCGGAAGGTCCGGGTGGAGCATCGTCAGGCCCTTCACATGGGCCTCGTAGATCACCGTGTGGTGGTACTCGGTGCGCGGCCGCCGGTCGTCGCCCCAGTCGAAGTACGGGTTCACCACCACCGAGGTCATCGTCCGCCCGGCCGAGTCCAGGTCGTTGCGCGCGTCGGGCCGCCCGAAGGGGTACCCGTACACCGCCTCGCCCCAGTCGACCGAGCCCGACATCGCCCGCGCGTACGGGTCGAGCAGGAGCTTCGCCGGATTGCAGCGCAGGCCGCGCTCCGGCGCGTACGGCCCGTGCACCCGGAAGCCGTACCGCTGCCCGGGCATCACGCCCGGCAGGTACGCGTGCCGGACGAAGGCGTCCGTCTCGCGCAGTTCGACGGACGTCTCCGCGCCGTCGTCGTCGATGAGACACAGCTCCACGCGGTGCGCCGCCTCCGAGAAGACCGCGAAGTTGGTGCCCGCTCCGTCATAGGTGGCGCCCAGGGGGTACGCCTGTCCCGGCCAGACCTGCATGGATACGAATCTTCCTCTTCTGTCCGGGTTCATGCGTGCTCTTCGGCCAGATCCTGCCCGAAAGACGCGCAACCTCCCGGGATTTCGCCCCGTCCTACCGGGTGACCGCAGACCGAGCGGGGGATAGAGGGGGAAATGTGTACGAAATAGTGCGCCGCCACCTGGGGAAGGTGGTGGCCGGAGCGGCCATGGCGGTGACGGGGACCGCCGCCGCGGTCGCGATCACCCTGCCGGGCACGGCGGGGGCGGACGACGGCCCCGCCGGGCGCGCCGCCCCCGGCGGGACGCCCGGCGCGTCCCGCACCGCGGGCGGGGCGGACGCCCCGCAGGGCACCGACGGCGCCGCCGGCGCGGAGGGGACGGGCGGCCGGGGGGCCGCAGCGCTCGCTCCCGCCACCGTCGCCCCGGCCGCCGCCGAGGGCGACCGCGGCACCGGCACCGATCCGCTCACCGACGCCGAACTGGACCGGGCCAGGACCCTCGCGCTCGCCCCCGCCGACACCGCCGCCCGGCAGGACGTCGACGGCGACCGCGGCCGCCCGCAGCACCTCGGCACCGAACTCGCCGACCCGGTCCCCGGCCGCGAGGGCGCCCGCCGCGCCCAGGTCCGCCTCTACGACTACGCCCGCGACGAACTCCTCACCCGGACCGTCGACCTGACCACCGGCAAGGTCGAGACCACCGCCACCCGGCGCGGCGTCCAGCCCTCCGCCCACCCCGAGGAACTGCGCGAGGCCCTCGGCCTCATCCTCGCGAGCCCCCTCGGCAAGGGCGTCAGGGAGGACTACCGGGACGCCACCGGGAACGAACTCAAGAGCCCCGACCAGCTCTGGTTCAACGGCGACGTCTACCGCACCCACCGGGAGAAGAACGTCCCCGAGGCGCTGTCCCGCTGCGGCGAGCACCGCTGCGTCCGGCTCGTCACCAAGGTCCGCAACGGCGCCTGGATCGACACCCGGAACCTGATCGTCGACCTCTCCGCGAGGAACGTCGTCCGCGTCGGCTGACCACCGCCGCCCGCCGTTCCCCTTCCCGCCCCCGCCACGGGGGCCTTCGCACGAAGGAGCACGCCCGCATGACCGCACCGCACCACCGGCGAGCCAGGGGGATCCTCGCCGGCCTGGCGGCCACCGCCTTCCTCGGCACCGCCACCGCCGCCGCGGCCCCCGCCGTCGGAGCACCCGCCTTCCCGAACCCGCCGGGCCCCGGCACCACCGCCGCGCCCCGCCCGACCGCCGCGCCCGCCTGTTCGACCGCGTACCGCATCACCCGCAAGCTCGACGGCGGCGCCTCCTGGGACATGTGCTGGCGCTACAGCACCGACGCCGGGCTGATCCTCGACCACGTCACCTACCAGCCGCCCGGCGGCGCCCCCGTCCGCGTCCTCACCAGCGCCCGGCTCGCCCAGATCCACGTGCCGTACGACGACGGCGGCGCCGAGTACGACGACCTCACCGGCGCCGGATTCGGCTGGGGCCTGCAGGACCTCAAGCCCGCCGAATGCCCCGGCGGCACCCTCGCCACCGTCAAGGTCCCCGAGGTGGGCACCGTCAAGGGCCTCTGCACCACCACCCGGGCCCGCGGCCACGCCTACCGCATGGCCGCCGACTCCGGCTCCGGCGTCTACCAGGCCCAGGCCAAGGACCTGCTCGTCTACACCGTCAACAAGGTCGGCTGGTACGAGTACATCTCCGAATGGCGCTTCTCCTCCGACGGCACGATCGGGGCCAACGTCGGCGCCACCGGCAGCCTCTCGCCCGTCGACTACAACGCCACCGACGGCCGCGGCTGGCCCATCGGCAAGGGCGCCCGCGGCTACGCCACCAGCCACGCCCACAACGTCTTCTGGAAGCTCGACTTCGGCCTCGACGGCGGCAAGGACCGCATCGAGCAGTACGACTCCACCGTCACCCCGCCCACCGGCGACGGCAGCCCCACGGTGAAGACCAAGCGCACCACCGTCACCAAGGAACTCGCCGGCGACGCGAAGAACATGCGGTGGTGGCGGGTGGTCAGCGGCACCGGCAAGAACGCCGACGGCCACGCCCGCAGCTACGAGATCGTCCCCGGCCACACCGACACCCACGCCGGCCGCGGCTTCACCAAGCACGACGTCTACTTCACCCAGGCCCGCGCCTGCGAGCAGTACGCCAGCAACAACATCGGCAACTGCCCGGCCAACGCCGGTGACAGCGTGGACAAATGGGTCAACGGGGAGACTCTGGCCAAACCGACCGTCTGGGTCAACATAGGGTTCCACCACATCGCCCGGGACGAGGACCAGCAGCCCATGCCCGTCCACTGGCAGGGCTTCCAGCTCGCGCCCAGGGACGTAACCGCTATGAATCCCCTCACTCCGCCCGATCTCGCCTCCCAGAACGGACAGCCGACGACGCCGAGTTGAGCAAGCGGCCGGACGATCCTGCTGCACCGCCTCCCGCTCCCGGAGTACCCTTCCTTGATCTTGTCGGAAGAATCGGGACGGGCGTCCAGAGCAGAAGGCGGTGCGCGGGTGAGCTCGGGAGGTCTTGAGCTGCCCCCAGGTGACGCGGGTCACGAGGGGGGACCGGCCGACCCGGGGGAGGCACCGCCCACGGTGATCCTCCCCCCGGGCACCGCCACCCCCGGCGCGGTCCCCGTGGTCCGCCCGGTGGAGATCGGCGCCGAACTCGACTGGGGCGCCGAGGCGTGGGGCGAGGTCCGCACCCGCGCCCAGCGGGCCGGCCGCGCCTACATCTGGCTCAATCTCGTCGAACAGCGGATGCGGGCCGTCGTCGCCGCCGTCCTCCGGCCGGTCTACGAACCCGTCCACGGCGACGAGTGGGTCGTCGCCGCCGCCGGACCGGCCGGCCAGGAATGGGTCCGCCGGGCCGTCGCCGTCCGCGAGGTCTCCCGCCGCAAGGGCTACCTCCTCGACCCCGCCGACGACAACGTCCTCTCCTTCCTCACCCTGCCCCAGCTCCGCGAGCTGATGGTGCAGCACTGGCCCTGCTTCGAGCCCTACTTCGACGACCGGCGCGAGGTCGAACTCGCCCTCGACGAACTGGAGGTGACCCGGAACGTCGTCTCCCGCAACCGGGCCCTCTCGCCCACCGTCCTCGCCCAGGCCGAACGGGCCTCCGCCCGCATCCTGGAGATCCTCGGCAGCGGCGCCGGCGCCCCCTCCGCCGACCGGCTGCCCGTCGACGCCGTCGAGGACCTCGTCGGCGACCGGTACGCCGACGTCGTCTCCGTCCACCCCGACCGCGTCCGGCTCCAGCGCCAGCTGCCCGCCGAGGACCTCTTCGGCGGCGCCCGCCGCCTCGACGCCACCGGCATAGGCCTCAATCTGCTCGTGCAGAACTTCTCCGGCCGCCGCATGGTCCGCCTCGCCGAGTCCGGCTGCCGGATACGGCTCCTCTTCCTCAACCCCGCCAGCAGCGCCGTCAAGCGCCGCGAGCGGGAGCTCGGCATCAGGAAGGGCGAACTGAGCCGGTCCGTCGAGATGAACATCCTGCACATGCGCCGGGTCCGCTCCAAGCTCCGCGACCCCGACGCCTTCCAGATCCACGTCTTCGACGAGACCCCCCGCTTCACCGCCTACCTCGTCGACGGCGACGGCCCCGACGGGGTCGGCGTCGTCCAGTCCTACCTCCGCCGGGCCCGCGGCATGGAGGCGCCCGTCCTCGTGCTGCGCGGCGGCGGCCGGACCGTCGTCCGGCCCGACGGCCCCGGACGTGACGCGGACCACGGACTCTTCGAGACCTACCGGGAGGAGTTCGAGTCCGTCTGGCTGGACTCCCGGCCCGTTTCCTGAGAGCCCCGTGCCCGCCCCTCCGGCCGCGTTGTCAGAGGCGCGTGCGAGGGTGTGAGCACCACGGGGGAGATCACGTAAGGAGGACCCGATGGCCTGGCATGGGGAACCACTGGTCGGCTTCGACCTGGAGACGACGGGGACGGACCCGCTCGAATCCCGCATCGTCACCGCGTCCGTCGTCGGCGTCCACCGCGGAGCGGTGGTCCGGCAGCGGGACTGGCTCGCCGACCCCGGTGTCCGCATCCCCGAGCAGGCGTCCGCCATCCACGGCATCAGCAGCGAGCGGGCCGCCGCCGAGGGCCGCCCGGTCCGCGAGGTCGCCGACGAGGTCGCCGAGACCCTCACCGGCTACTGGGCCCAGGGCGTCCCCGTCGTCGCCTACAACGCCTCCTTCGACCTCACCCTGCTCTCCGCCGAGCTGCGGCGGCACGGGCTGCCCTCGCTCGCCGAGCGGAGGGGCGGCGCCGGCATCGGCCCCGTCCTCGACCCGTACACCATCGACCGGGCCGTCGACCGCTACCGGCGCGGCAAGCGGACCCTGGAGGCGGTCTGCGGCGAGTACGGCGTCGAGCTCACCAGCGCCCACCAGGCCTCCGCCGACGCGCTCGCCGCCGTCCGGGTCGCCCTCGCGATAGCCGCCCGGCACCCGCAGGTGGCCGCCCTCGACCCGGCCGAGCTGCACGAGCGGCAGATCGGCTGGTACCGCGCCTGGGCCGAGAACTTCCAGGACTTCCTGCGCCGCAAGGGCGACCCGGACGCGGTCGTCGACCCGGTGTGGCCGCTGCGCGGCGAGCCGGTGACCGTCGCCCCCTGACGGAGGCGCCGGGCTCCCGGCCGACCGTCAGGCGTGCTCCTTGAGGAACGACAGCAGCAGCTCGTTCACCGTCTCCGGCTGGTCCAGCTGGAGCCAGTGGCCCGCCTCCTCGACCCGCTCGTACCGCCACGGACCGGCGACGAAGTCGCCCGTCCGCTCCATCGACGGCTCGGTGAGGAACCGGTCGCCGGTCGACCAGACGCCCATCACCGGGATCCGCTCCGGCACCGGCGCCACCGGCCCCTCCGGGCCGAACAGGGACTCCGCCGGGACACCCGCCCGGTAGATGTTGAGCGCCGCCGTCAGCGCGCCCGGCTCACGCAGCGGCGCGATCACCGACTCCGCGTCCGGGTGCTCGGCCAGCATCTCGCGCAGCTGGGCGTGGTCGTCCCGGGAGAGCCAGTCCTCCGCGAGCCCCGCCAGCTGGAACAGCAGCATGTACCAGGAGCGCGCCCGCTGCTCCCAGCCCGCGCCCCGGATCGCCCCGATGTGCCCCACCGAGAGCAGGCTCAGGCTCCGCACCCGGTCCGGCACCACCGACGCGAGCCCCTGGGCGACCCCCGACCCCCAGTCGTGGCCCACCACATGGAAGCGGTCCACGTCGAGCCGGGCCAGCAGCTCCAGCACGTCCCCCACGTGCTTGGCCGGGTGGTACGCCTCGTGGCCGCCCTCGGGACGGTCCGAGCCGGCGAAGCCGCGCAGGGTCGGCGCGACCGTCCGGAACCCGGCCGCGTTGAGGGCCGGCACCTGATGGCGCCAGAGCGCGTGGCTGTCCGGGAAGCCGTGGAGCAGCAGGACCACCGGTCCCTCGCCGCTCGCCTCGACCTCCAGGCCCACCTCGGTCAGTTCGATCCGCATCACAACACCCCGTTCCCGTCGGTCGGTTCGACGGGATCATGATGTCAGTCCGGTCAGAAGGGATACCAGCGGACCTCGGGATCGCCGTCCCGCAGCGAGGCCACCCGCCGCTCGAACTCGGCCAGCGCCTTCGGGTTGTGCGGCGCGTGCTGGGCCACCCAGGCGCAGCTCGCGGTCTCCCGCGCCCCGCGCAGCACCGCGCACCCCTCCCACTCCCGCACGTCCCAGCCGTACGCCGCGGTGAAGGCGTCGTAGGCCGCCGGGTCCAGGCCGTACCGGTCCCGGGAGAGCGCCAGCACCACCAGGTCGTGCTCGCGCAGATCGGAGGAGAAGGTCTCCAGGTCCATCAGGACCGGCCCGTCCGGGCCCACCTGGACGTTGCGGGGCAGGGCGTCGCCGTGGATCGGGCCGGGGGCCAGACGCGGGGTGAGCGCGGCGGCCTCCGGCGCGAAGGCGTCCCGGCGCTCCCGCAGGAAGGCCGCGTCCGCCGGGTCGATCGCGTCCCCGGCGAGCCGCAGCCAGCGCTCCACGCCGCCCAGCAGCTCGCGCCGGGGCAGGGTGAACCCGGTCGGCTCGGGCAGCGCGTGCACGGCCGTGAGGAGCGGCGCCAGGTCCCGCGGCTCGGCCGGGCGGACGGCCTCCGGCAGCGGATGCCAGAAGGTCAGCGGGTGGCCCTCGACCAGCCGGGGCTTCCGCTCCGCGGCCCGCACCGCCGGCACCCCGGCCTCGGCGAGCCAGCCGGCCAGCGCGACCTCGCGCTCCGCCCGCTCGAACAGTTCGGCGGACCGGCCCACCTTGACGACCAGACCGTCCACGGCGAAGACCGCGTTCTCGCCCAGCGCGAGGAGTCGCGCCCCGCCGGCCGGCAGCCCCGCCGCGGCCAGGATCTCCCGGGCCCTCGCCTCGTCCATCGCTCTCTCCCTACCCGGTGGTACGTGTGCGCGAGCAGTCTCCCACCCCTGGCAGCGGCCCCCGGCATTACGAAACCTTGTTCAATAAGTCACAGATGGGTGAAGGGTCTTCCCCCGGCCGCCGTCCATCGGGAAGGGTTCGGACCAGCCACCGCGCCACCCCCCACGAGGCGCGGTGGCCTTCTACGCTGACCGCATGACGACGACGTACGCGCTCCTCCTCCGCGGCATCAACGTGAGCGGCCACCGCAAGCTCCCCATGGCCGAACTGCGCGCCCTCCTCGAAGAGCTCGGCCACACCGGCGTGCGGACCTACCTCCAGAGCGGGAACGCCGTCTTCACCTCCGGCACGGACGCCTCCGGGGACGCCCTCGCCGCCGCGATCGAGGAGGCGATCGAGCAGCGGTTCGGCTTCCGCTGCGACTGCCTGGTCCGCGACGGCGCCTATCTCGCCGCCGTCGCCGAGGCGTGCCCCTTCCCGGCCGACGAACTGGAGGGGAAGCAGCTGCACGCCGTGTACTACTCCGCGCCGGTCACCCCGGAGCGCTTCGCCCCGGTCGACGCCGAGGCCCACCGCCCCGAGGCGTTCGCCCTCGGCGACCGCGTGCTGTACCTCTACACACCGGACGGCCTCGGCCGGTCCAAGCTCGCCGAGGCCGTGATGAAGCCGTCCCTGAACAAGGGAGTGGTGGCGACCGCCCGCAACTGGAACACCGTCCGCAAGCTGGTCGAGATGACCGCCTAGCCGGCCGCGACCGCCACCCGCTCCGGGGCGCGGACCGCCTCCGCGTACCGCTCCACGAGGAGCCGGGCCAGTTCGGGGGCGGCGCCGAGCACCTCGGCCAGCACGTCGGCCCCGGCGGCGCCGGCCGCGATGCGGTCCGGGAGGCGGCCCGGCGCGATCACGTACGGGGCCACCGCCACCCGGCGGACGCCCGGTTCGGCGCGCAGCGCCCGTACCGCGTCCTCGGTGCGGGGGAAGCCCCCGGGACGTGCAGCGGAGGCGAACGCGGGTCGCACGGAGCACCAACCGGTGCGCCGCAGCTCCCGCGCCGTTTCTGCGATCGCCGCGATCGCCTCCGGGTCGGTGGAGCCCGCCGAGGCCAGCACGACCCCGGTGGTGCTCTGGTCGCCGGGCGCCAGCCCGGCCTCGTACAGGCGCCGTTCCACCGCCGCGAGCAGCAGCGGGGACGGGCCGAGGACCTCCGCCTGCCGGATCCGCAGCCCGGCCGGCGCCCGGCGCAGGACGGCCGGGACATCGGCCTTGGCGTGGAAGGCCCGGGTCAGCAGCAGCGGCAGCGCCACCACGTCCCGCACCCCCTCGGCGGAGAGCCGGTCCAGGACGCCCGCCGGCGACGGCAGGTTGAAGTCCAGGAACGCGGTCTCCACCCGCAGCCCCGGCCGCAGCGCGCCGGCCCGGCGCACCAGCGCCTGGACGGTCGCGGCGTGCCGCGGATCACGGCTGCCGTGGGCGACGACGAGGAGGACCGGGCGGTTCATGACGGGTCGCTCACTTCACCAGGAGGCCGCGGCTGCGGAGCACCCAGCGCTCCAGCGGGCTGAAGATCAGCAGGTCGATGGCGATGCCGACGACCAGGATCAGCAGGATCGCCAGGAAGACGCCGGGCAGGTCGATGTTGTTGCGGCCGTTCTCCAGCAGCTGGCCCAGGCCGAGGCCCAGGTCGGGGGAGGAGGCGATGATCTCCGCCGCCATCAGCGAGCGCCAGGAGAAGGCCCAGCCCTGCTTGAGGCCGGCCAGGTAGCCCGGCAGCGCGGCCGGGAGGACCACGTGCCAGGTGCCCTTGAGGCCGGTGGCGCCGAGGGTGCGGCCGGCCCGCAGGAAGAGCGGCGGCACCTGGTCCACGCCGGAGACCAGGCCGTTGGCGATGGACGGGACGGCGCCGAGCAGGATCACCGTGTACATCATGGCGTCGTTCAGGCCGAACCAGAGCACGGCCGGCGGCACCCACGCCACCGACGGCAGCGACTGGAGACCGGACAGGATCGGGCCGATCGCGGCGCGCACGAACTTCACCCGGGCCACCAGCAGACCCAGCGGGGTGCCGATGGCGAGGGCGAGCAGGAAGCCGGCCAGACCCCGGGAGACGCTGGTCCAGATCACTTCGAGCAGGGTGCCCTGGAACCACATGTCGACCAGGCCGTCCCAGACCGCGGACGGCGCGGGCAGCTTGGTCTCCTCGGTGATCCCCGCGGAGACCAGGACCTGCCAGACGACCAGGACGAGGGTGACGGCGAGGACGGGCGGGAGGACCTTCTTGACCAGGACCTCGCGGACCGGCGTCCGGCGGATCTCGACCGCGTCCAGCGCGTCGAGCCCGGCCTCCAGACCGGCGAGGTCGTCCGTCCTGTCCTCCGGGGCGGTGTCAGTGCTGGCCATGGCGGCGGATCTCCCCACGCAGGTGTTCAGTGATCTCAAGGGACAGCTCGGCCACGTTCGCGTCCTCGATGCGACGCGGCTGCGGGATGTCCACGGTCCACTCCTTGGCCACCCGGCCGGGCCGGGAGGAGAGCAGGACCACCCGCTGGGCGAGCCGGACGGCCTCGCGCACGTTGTGGGTGACGAAGAGGACGGAGACGTTCGTCTCCTCCCAGATGCGGGTGAGCTCGCCGTGCAGCACGTCGCGGGTGATGGCGTCCAGCGCCGCGAACGGCTCGTCCATCAGCAGCAGCCGGCTGTCCTGGGCCAGCGCCCGGGCGAGCGCCACGCGCTGGCGCATGCCGCCGGACAGCTCGTGCACCCGCTTGCCGTACGCGCCGCCGAGCCGGACGAGTTCGAGCAGCCGCTCGGCCTCGGCCTTGCGCAGGGCCCGCGGCATCCCGCGCAGCCGCAGGGCGAGTTCGATGTTCTTGCCCGCGGTCAGCCACGGGAAGAGGGCGTGCTCCTGGAACATCAGGGCCGGCCGGCCGCCCGGGGTCTCGATGGACCCCTGGGTCGGCCGGTCCAGTCCGGCGACCAGGTTCAGCAGCGTGGACTTGCCACACCCCGAGGCCCCCAGGAGGGTGACGAACTCGCCGGGCGCGACGTCGAGACTGACGTCGTCCAGGACGAGCTGGGCACCGGCCGGGCCGGAGAAGGACTTCGAGACGTGCTCGATCCGGGCGGCGTGCGTCTGTTCCGCTACGGTGCCCTCGGCAGCCTTGGCGAACGTCGTGGCCATGGTCGTCACCTCCTGGGTATCAGCTGCGGACTGCTTACTTGACGCCGAGGCCGGCGTCGGAGACCTCGGGCTGCCCCTCGGCCTTGAGCACCTTGTTGAGGAGCTTCAGGTCGTAGATGCCGGCCAGGTCGGGCTGCTTGATGAGCTGTGCCTTGACCGCCCACTCGGACTGGGTCTTCAGCGTGGCGGCCAGCGGGTCGTTGGTGATCGCGATGCTCGGCCACGCCGGGTCGATGACCTTGGCGGCGAGCGCCTTGCCCGTCTCCGCCTCCAGCGCGGCGTTGGCGGATTCCTTCGCCTTGTCCGGGTTGGCGTTGATCCACGCGTTGGTCTTCACCGTGCCCCGCAGCACGGCCTCCACCACGTCCGGGTGCTCCGAGAGGAACTTCTGCGACACGATGATGTTCGTGATCACGAACTTCTTGTCGGGCCACAGGGAGGTCTCGTCGAGGAGCACGGACGCGCCCTGCGAGACCAGCTTGGAGGCGGTCGGCTCGGGAACCCAGGCGCCGTCGATGGAACCGGACTTGTAGGCGTCCGGGGTGACCTTGTTGTCCGTGCGGACGACGGAGACGTCACCCTTGCCGGACTCCGGGTCGACCTTCCAGCCCTTCTCGGAGATCCAGTTGAGCAGCGCGACGTCCTGCGTGTTCCCCTTCTGCGGGGTGGCGATCCGCTTGCCCTTGATGTCGTCCAGGGTCTTGATCTTGTCCGGGTTCACGACCAGCTTCACGCCGCCGGAGGCGGAGCCGGAGATGATCCGCAGGTTCTGTCCCTTGGACTTGACGTAGGCGTTGATGGACGGCGAGGGGCCGATGAAGCCGATGTCGAGAGAGCCGCCGTTGAGCGCCTCGATCTCGGACGGGCCGGCGTTGAAGGTCTGGGGCTTGAGGACGGTGCCGCCCAGCTCCTTCTGGATCAGGCCGTCCTTGACGCCGATCAGCGCGGTGGCGTGCGTCAGGTTGGGGAAGTAACCGATCCGGACCTCGGAGGCGGAGAGCTTCTTCGCGTCGGCCGCGACCGGGGCCTTCTCCGCGGAGTCGTCCTTCTTCGCCTCGGAGCCGTAGCCGCAGGCGGAGAGCGCGCCGATCAGGACGGGCAGGGCGGCGGCGGCGACCAGGCTGCGGCGCAGGGTGGTGCGGGTGGTGGCAGGCACGGAGGTGTTCCCTCGATTCAGGGTCTTCGAAGTCTGTGTCTATGTCGTTCGGGGTGGAGCGGGTGGAGCCGTGTCGCACCGCTCGCGCGGTGCACCGAGGTCAGCACGCACATCGCGCGACGCCTCCCCTGCCCGCGCCGAGGGCGCCGGAGCCGATCCGGCCGCCTTCCTTCGCGAAGGTCCCGAAGAAGTCCTGGGTCATGTCAGAAGTCCCATCCGTCCTCGTCGTCGCCGGCCGCGCCGGCCGGGGCGCCGGCGAAGGACTCGCCCGCCATGCCGGCCGCCAGGGTGGTGCCGTCGGCCGGGTCGATCAGCAGGAACGAGCCGGTGCGGCGGGAGTCGGCGTACGCGTCGAGCGCCAGCGGCTCGGCGGTGCGGACCTTCACCCGGCCGATGTCGTTGGCGACGAGCTGCCCCGGCTCCGGGTGCTGGGAGAGGTCGTCCAGGGTGAGCCGGGACGGGATCTCCTTGACGATCGCCTTGACCGTGCGGGTGGTGTGCTTGAGCAGCACCCGCTGGCCGACGGTGAGCGGCTGGTCCGCCACGTGGCAGACGGTCGCCTCGACGTCCTGGCTGGTGGCCGGGGCGTCGCCGCTCGGGGCGAGCAGGTCGCCGCGCGAGATGTCGATGTCGTCGGCGAGCCGGATCGTCACCGACTGCGGGGCCCAGGCGATGTCGACCGCCTCGCCCAGCGCGTCGATCGCGGTGATCGTCGACTTCTTCCCCGACGGCAGGACGGTGATCTCCTCGCCGACCCGGAACGCGCCGGCCGCGATCTGGCCCGCGTAGCCGCGGTAGTCGGGGTGCTCGGCGGTCTGCGGGCGGATCACGTACTGGACGGGGAAGCGGGCGTGGCAGGCCGTCAGGTCGTGGCTGACCGGGACGGTCTCCAGGTGCTCCAGGACGGTCGGGCCGCCGTACCAGTCCATGTTCGCGGACGGCTCCACCACGTTGTCGCCGGCCAGCGCCGAGATCGGGATCGCGGTGATCTCCGGGACGCCGAGCTCGGAGGCGTAGGTCGTGAACTCCTCGGCGATCGCGGCGAAGACGGGCTCGGCGTAGTCGACGAGGTCCATCTTGTTCACGGCGAGCACCACGTGGGGGACGCGGAGCAGCGCGGCGACGGCGGCGTGCCGGCGGGTCTGCTCGACGACGCCGTTGCGGGCGTCGACCAGGACCACGGCCAGCTCGGCCGTCGAGGCGCCGGTGACCATGTTCCGGGTGTACTGCACGTGCCCGGGGGTGTCGGCGAGGATGAACCGGCGGCGGGCGGTGGCGAAGTAGCGGTACGCCACGTCGATGGTGATGCCCTGCTCGCGCTCGGCCCGCAGGCCGTCGGTCAGCAGCGCCAGGTCGGGGGCGTCCTGGCCGCGCTGGAGCGACGCGGCCTCGACGGCCTCCAGCTGGTCGGTGAGGACCGACTTGGAGTCGTGCAGCAGCCGGCCGACCAGGGTGGACTTGCCGTCGTCGACGGAGCCGGCGGTGGCGAAGCGCAGCAGGGTGGTGGCCGAGACGTCGGCGAACTGCTCGGTGGACGTGCTCATGGTTAGAAGTACCCTTCGCGCTTGCGGTCTTCCATCGCGGCCTCGGACATCTTGTCGTCGGCTCGGGTGGCGCCCCGCTCGGTGAGGCGGGAGGCGGCGATCTCGGCGATGACGGCGTCGAGCGTGGTGGCGTCGGAGTCGACGGCGCCGGTGCAGGACATGTCGCCGACGGTGCGGTAGCGGATCAGCCGCTTCTCGACCGTCTCCGACTCCTTCGGGCCGCCCCACTCGCCGGCCGTCAGCCACATGCCGTTGCGGGCGAACACCTCGCGCTCGTGGGCGAAGTAGATCTCCGGCAGCTCGATGCCCTCGCGGGCGATGTACTGCCAGACGTCCAGCTCGGTCCAGTTCGACAGCGGGAAGACGCGGACATGCTCGCCGGGGGCGTGCCGGCCGTTGTACAGCTGCCACAGCTCGGGGCGCTGGCGGCGCGGATCCCACTGCGAGAACTCGTCGCGCAGGGAGAACACCCGCTCCTTGGCGCGGGCCTTCTCCTCGTCGCGGCGGCCGCCGCCGAAGACCGCGTCGAAGCGGTGCTGCTGGATCGCCTCGGTGAGCGGCACCGTCTGCAGCGGGTTGCGGGTGCCGTCCGGGCGCTCGCGGAGCTTGCCGGCGTCGATGTACTCCTGCACGGACGCCACGTGCAGGCGCAGCCCGTGCCGGGCGACGACCCGGTCGCGGTACTCCAGGACCTCGGGGAAGTTGTGCCCGGTGTCGACGTGCAGCAGCGTGAAGGGGATCGCCGCGGGGGCGAACGCCTTGAGCGCCAGGTGCAGCATGACGATGGAGTCCTTGCCGCCGGAGAAGAGGATCACCGGCCGCTCGAACTCGCCCGCCACCTCACGGAAGATGTGGACGGCCTCGGACTCCAGCGAGTCGAGGTGCGACAGCGCGAACGGGCTGTCGGTCGTGTCATGCGTGTGGGCGACAGTCGTCACGCCAGGCCCCTCTCGGTGAGCAGCGCGTGGAGCTGCGCCGCGGACTCCTGCACGGTCTGGTTCTGGGACTCGATCCGCAGATCGGGGGCCTCGGGCGCCTCGTAGGGGTCGTCGACGCCGGTCAGGCCGGAGATCTCGCCGGCCGCCTGCTTGGCGTAGAGGCCCTTGACGTCGCGGACCGAGCAGACGTCGACCGGGGTGGCCACGTGGACCTCGACGAAGGCGGTGGACTCGGCCTGGTGGCGCTTGCGGACCGCCTCGCGGCTGTCGGCGTACGGGGCGATGACCGGGACCAGGACGGTGACGCCGTGCGAGGCGAGCAGCTCGGCGACGAAGCCGATCCGCTGCACGTTGGTGAACCGGTCCTCGCGGGAGAAGCCGAGGCCCGCGGAGAGGAACTCGCGGATCTCGTCGCCGTCGAGGATCTCGACGCGGCGGCCCTCCTCGCGCAGCCGGCCGGCCAGCTCGTAGGCGATCGTGGTCTTGCCGGCGCTCGGCAGGCCGGTGAGCCAGACGGTGGCACCGGTCACGTGATTCTCCAGGGGGGTGTCGGGGGTGGTCATCAGCCGTGCAGCCCGCATTCGGTCTTGGCGCGGCCGGCCCAGCGGCCGGCCCGGGCGTCCTCGCCCGCCTCGACCCGGCGGGTGCAGGGGGCGCAGCCGACGGAGGCGTAACCGTCCATGAGGAGCGGGTTGGTGAGGACGCCGAACTCCGCCACGTACGCGTCGACGTCGTCCTGCGTCCAGCGGGCGATCGGGGAGACCTTCACCTTGCGGCGCTTCTCGTCCCAGCCGACCACCGGGGTGTTCGCCCGGGTCGGGGACTCGTCGCGGCGCAGTCCGGTCGCCCACGCGGTGTACGCGGTCAGCCCCTCCTGGAGCGGCTTGACCTTGCGCAGCGCGCAGCACAGGTCGGGGTCGCGGTCGTGCAGCTTGGGGCCGTACTCGGCGTCCTGCTCGGCCACGGTCTGACGCGGGGTCAGGGTGATCACCTTGACGTCCATGACGGCCTCGACGGCGTCACGGGTGCCGATGGTCTCCTCGAAGTGGTAGCCGGTGTCGAGGAAGACGACGTCCACGCCGGGCATGGCGCGGGAGGCGAGGTGGGCGACGACCGCGTCCTCCATGGAGGAGGTGACGCAGAACCTCGGGCCGAAGGTGGCGGTGGCCCACTGGAGGATCTCCAGCGCGGAGGCGTCCTCCAGGTCGCGGCCGGCCTGCTCGGCGAGCGCCTTCAGCTCGGCGTCGGTGGTCGCCGCGGTGACCTGGCTGCCCCGATTGTTCTGAGTGGCCGTCATATCTCTTCCCCTCCAGAGGACTCGACCGAAGTCGCCGGGGCGAGGAGCCCCAGGAACTTCAACTGGAAGGCCCGGCTGCACGCGGCGCATTCCCATGCTCCGTGGCCCTGCTCGTTCGGACGCAGGTCCTCGTCCCCGCAGTAGGGGCAGTAGAAGGGGGCGGCGCGCTCGCTCACGGTGCCTCCTCGTTCGCTTCTCCGCCCGCGCGGCGCACCGGTGCGGCTTTCGCGGTCGTCCGCGGCCCGGTGGCCGCGCGGTCGTCGCTCACGACAGGGACTCCTCGGACGCGCGGGCCGCCCAGGTGGCGAAGCGCTCGCCGTCCTCGCGCTCCGCCCGGTAGCGGGTGAGGACGCGCTCCACGTAGTCCGGGAGCTCGGCCGAGGTCACCTTGTGACCGCGGAGCTTGCGGCCGAAGCCGGCCTCCAGGCCGAGCGCGCCGCCCAGGTGCACCTGGTAGCCCTCGACCCGGTTGCCGTCGGCGTCCAGGACCAGCTGGCCCTTGAGGCCGATGTCGGCGACCTGGATGCGGGCGCAGGCGTTCGGGCAGCCGTTGATGTTGATGGTCAGCGGCTCGTCGAAGTCGGGGAGGCGGCGCTCCAGTTCGTCGATGAGCGAGGCGCCGCGGCCCTTCGTCTCGACGATGGCGAGCTTGCAGAACTCGATGCCGGTGCAGGCCATCGTGCCGCGCCGGAAGGGCGACGGGGTGACCCGCAGGTCCAGCGCCTCCAGGGCGGCGACCAGCGACTCGACCTGCGCCTCGACCACGTCGAGGACGAGCATCTTCTGCTCGGCCGTGGTGCGGACCCGGCCGGAGCCGTGCGCCTCGGCGATCTCGGCGATCTTGGTGAGGGTGGGGCCGTCCACGCGGCCGACGCGCGGGGCGAAGCCGACGTAGAAGTTGCCGTCCTTCTGCCGGTGCACGCCGACGTGGTCGCGCCAGCGGCCGGCCGGCTCCGCCGGGGCGGGGCCGTCGGTCAGCTTCCGCTTGAGGTACTCGTCCTCCAGGACCTGGCGGAACTTCTCCGCGCCCCAGTCGGCGACGAGGAACTTCAGCCGGGCGCGGTTGCGCAGCCGGCGGTAGCCGTAGTCGCGGAAGATCGAGATGACGCCCTCGTAGACGTCGGGGACCTCGTCCAGGGAGACCCAGGTGCCCAGGCGGACGCCGAGCTTGGGGTTGGTGGAGAGGCCGCCGCCGACCCAGACGTCGAAGCCCGGGCCGTGCTCGGGGTGGACGACGCCGACGAAGGAGATGTCGTTGATCTCGTGCGCCACGTCGAGCAGCGGCGAGCCGGAGACCGCGGACTTGAACTTGCGGGGCAGGTTGGAGAAGTCCTTGTTGCCGATGATCCGGCGCTGGATCTCGTCGATGGCGGGGGTGCCGTCGATGATCTCGTCCTCGGCGATGCCGGCCACCGGCGAGCCGAGGATGACGCGCGGGGTGTCGCCGCACGCCTCGGTGGTGGACAGGCCGACCGCCTCCAGGCGGTTCCAGATCTCGGGGACGTCCTCGATGCGGATCCAGTGGTACTGGACGTTCTGCCGGTCCGTGAGGTCGGCGGTGCCGCGGGCGAACTCCTCGGAGATCTCGCCGATCACCCGGAGCTGCCGGGTGGTCAGCCGGCCGCCGTCGATGCGGACGCGGAGCATGAAGTACTCGTCGTCCAGCTCCTCCGGCTCCAGGACGCCGGTCTTGGTGCCGTCCAGTCCCTGCTTGCGCTGGGTGTAGAGGCCCCACCAGCGCATGCGGCCGCGCAGGTCGTTGGGGTCGATCGAGTCGAAGCCGCGCTTCGAGTAGACCGTCTCAATACGTGTCCGCACATTGAGACCGTCGTCGTCCTTCTTGAACTGCTCATTGCCGTTCAGCGGGGTGAAGTGCCCCACGGCCCACTGACCCTCGCCACGGTGGCGCCCGGCCTTGCGGCGGGCGGCGGCGGGAGTGGGGTTTTCCGGGGTGGCGGCCATGGCGTCTTGTCCTTCGGGACTGCGAGAGGGCGGCTCTGACCTGCACACTCGCGCGCAGAACAGAGAGTGGCGCGGCGGTGCGCAGCAGGGACGGGCAGAGAGGGAGGTGCGGCGGTGCTGCTTGCTCAGCGCGCCGGACAGATGGCGCTGGACATGCGGCCGAGGTCGACGTGCCGCCGACTCACCAAGGCAGTTCCAGTTCCAGGCATGGCGGAAGCGTGTCACGGGACTTTGGACCCAGTCCAGCATCGTCCGTTATGTGGACATGAACGTCTCACTTTTCAAGACGGTGTGGTCTGGGTCACGGGGGTGTGGGGGGGTGTGTGGGGGCCGATGGGGGGGGCCCCCCCCCGGGCGGCGGCCGGACCCGGGGGGGGCGGTCGCGCGGGGGGTCCCGGACGACCGGGGGGCGGTCGCCTCCGGCGCCACGACCGCGGGGGCGGCCCAGCGGCTCGGGCTGCGCCCGGAGACCGTCAAGGG
>NZ_JBHYKM010000084.1:0-19744 GCF_042741435.1 Streptomyces sp. NPDC058955
GCCGCAGGGCGCGGCGGGGTGGCGGCCGGGGGCTGCGGGGCGGGCGCGGGGCGGGCCGGGGGCAGGGGGGCCGCGGTGGGCGCGGGGCGCGGGGGCGTGCGCGGCTCCGGGGGGCGCGGAGTCGTACCGGTCGCGGGGGGCGGGGTGAGGTCGGTGGTGAGGGCGGAGAGGCCGCTCGTGGGGGGCCGGGGGGTGTCGGCGGGGGGCTTCTCGGGGGCCTGCTTCCGCGGTTCGGCGGGGGTGGCGGGAGGCGGGAGGGTCTCGGTGACGCGGGACGCGCGGGGGTTCTGCTCGCTGGTCATCCCGCCCCCTGCTCCTGCCGACAATGCCCGTCACTCTACGGGCTGTTCCCCGCCGCGCGGGAACCCAGGGGTACCCACCCCCCTGACGGTCTGGCAAGCTCGGGCCATGACTCCCCGTGCCGCCGACCGCGCCCGGTACGACCGGGCCACCGCCGCCCTCGACGCGCCGCTGGCGCTCGTCGATCTGGAGGCGTTCGACGCGAACGCGGACGATCTGGTGCGGCGGGCGGGCGGGAAGCCGGTCCGGGTGGCCAGCAAGTCGGTGCGGTGCCGGGCGCTCCTGGAGCGGGTGCTGGCGCGGGAGGGCTTCGCCGGGGTCATGACGTTCACGCTCGCCGAGTCGCTGTGGCTGGCGCGGGCCGGGTTCGAGGACGTCCTGCTCGCCTATCCGTCGGCCGACCGGGCCGGCTTCGCCGAGCTCGCCCGGGATCCGAAGCTCGCCGCCGCCGTGACCGTGATGGTCGACGACGTGGCGCAGCTCGATCTGGTGGACGCGGCCCGGGCGGGCGGCGCGGAGGAGATCCGGGTCTGTCTGGAGATGGACACCTCGCTGCGGCTGCTGGGCGGCCGGGTGCGGATCGGGGCGCGACGCTCGCCGCTGCGGACCCCCGCGCAGCTGGCCGAGCTGGCCCGTTCGGTGGTCCGGCGGCCGGGCTTCCGGCTGGTGGGCCTGATGGCGTACGAGGGGCACGTGGCGGGTGTCGGGGACGCGGTGACCGGCCGGCCGCTGCGGTCGCGGGCGGTGCGGGCGATGCAGGCGGTGGCTCGCCGGGAGCTGGCCGAGCGGCGGGCGGCGGTGGTCGGGGCCGTACGGGCGGTGGCGCCGGACCTGGAGTTCGTGAACGGCGGCGGCACCGGCAGCGTGCAGCACACGGCGGCCGAGGCGGCGGTCACCGAGATCGCCGCCGGGTCGGGGCTGTACGTGCCGAGGCTCTTCGACGACTACTCGTCCTTCAGCGGCCGGCCGGCGGCGCTCTTCGCGCAGCCCGTGGTGCGGCGGCCGGGCGTCGGGGTCGTGACCGTGCTCGGCGGCGGCTATCCGGCGTCCGGCGCGGCCGGACGGGACCGGCTGCCCGTCCCGTACCTGCCGGAGGGGCTGCGGTACGACCCGCAGGAGGGTCCCGGCGAGGTGCAGACCCCGCTGCTGGGCGGGCCGGCCGACGACCTGCGGATCGGCGACAAGGTGTGGTTCCGGCACGCGAAGGCCGGTGAGCTGTGCGAGCGGTTCGAGGTGCTGCACCTGGTGGAGGGGGACCGCGTGGTGGACACGGTCCCCACCTACCGGGGCGAGGGCCGGACGTTCCTGTAGGGCCTACAGCGGGGTGACGTAGGCGCCCGAGATGCCGCCGTCGACGAGGAAGTCGGAGGCGTTGACGAACGAGGAGTCGTCGCTGGCGAGGAAGGCGACGGCGGCCGCGATCTCGTCCGCCTCGGCGAACCGGCCCACCGGGATGTGGACGAGCCGACGGGCGGCCCGCTCCGGGTCCTTGGCGAACAGCTCCTGGAGGAGCGGGGTGTTGACCGGGCCGGGGCAGAGCGCGTTGACCCGGATGCCCTCGCGGGCGAACTGGACGCCGAGCTCGCGGGACATGGCGAGGACGCCGCCCTTGGAGGCGGTGTACGAGATCTGGCTGGTCGCCGCGCCCATGATCGCCACGAACGAGGCGGTGTTGATGATGGAGCCCTTCCCCTGGCGCCGCATGTACGGCAGGGCGGCCTTGCAGCAGAGGTAGACGGAGGTGAGGTTGACGTCCTGGACCCGCTTCCACGCCTCAAGGCCGGTCTCCAGGATGGAGTCGTCGTCGGGCGGGGAGATGCCGGCGTTGTTGAAGGCGACGTCGACGGAGCCGTAGGTCTCGAAGGCGACCCTGAACAGGTTCTCGACCTCCTCCGGGTCGGTGACGTCGACCTGGACGAAGGTGCCGCCGACGGCCTCGGCGGCGGCCTTGCCGGCCCGCTCGTCGATGTCGCCGCAGACGACGTTCGCCCCTTCGGAGGCGAGGCGGCGGGCGGTGGCGAGGCCGATGCCGCTGCCGGCGCCGGTGATGACGGCGGTGCGGCCGACGAGCCGGCGGCAGATGATCTCTTCGTGGGGCATGGTCAGCCTTCCGTGCTGATGAAGACGTTCTTGGTCTCGGTGAAGGCGGTCAGGGCGTCGGGGCCGAGCTCCCGGCCGAGCCCGGACTGGCGGAAGCCGCCGAACGGGGTCCAGTAGCGGACGCTGGAGTGGGAGTTGACGGACAGGTTGCCGGCCCGGACGGCGCGGGAGGCGCGCAGGGCGCGGCCGACGTCCCGGGTCCAGATCGAGCCCGAGAGGCCGTACGGGGTGGCGTTGGCGAGCCGGATCGCGTCGGCCTCGTCCTCGAAGGGGAGGACGACGGCGACGGGTCCGAAGATCTCCTCGACGGCGCAGGGCGCGTCCTCGGGGACGCCGGTGAGGACGGTCGGCGGGAACCAGAAGCCGGGTCCCTCGGGCGCCTTGCCGCGGATGGCCTCGGCGTCCTCGGGGACGTAGGAGCGGACCCGGTCGAGCTGGGCGCGGGAGATCAGCGGCCCCATCTGGGTGCGCTCGTCGAGCGGGTCGCCGACGACGGTCTCCTCGATGGCGGGGGCGAGGAGTTCCAGGAAGCGGTCGTACGCGCCGCGCTGCACGAGGATCCGGGTGCGGGCGCAGCAGTCCTGGCCGCTGTTGTCGAGGAAGGCCATGGGGGCGGCGGCGGCGGCCGCCTCGATGTCCGCGTCGGCGAAGACGATGTTGGGGCTCTTGCCGCCGAGTTCGAGGGTGAGCCGCTTCACCAGGGGAGCGCTCCTGGCCATGATCGCCTTGCCGACCCGGGTGGAGCCGGTGAAGACGATCTTGGCGACGCCGGGGTGGGTGACGAGGGCGTCGCCGGCGACGGGTCCCTCGCCGGGGAGGACCTGGAAGAGGTGCTCGGGGAGTCCGGCCTCCAGGGCGAGTTCGGCAAGGCGCAGCGCGGTGAGCGGGGTGGTCTCGGCCGGTTTGAGGATCACCGCGTTGCCGGCGGCGAGGGCGGGTGCGGTGGCCCAGGCGGCGATCGGCATGGGGAAGTTCCAGGGCGCGATGACGCCGATCACGCCGAGGGGTTCGAGGAGGGTGACGTCGAGGCCGCCGGGGACCGGGATCTGGCGGCCGTTCAGCCGCTCGACGCCGCCGGCCGCGTAGTCGAGGAGGTCGCGGACGTTCCCGGCCTCCCAGCGGGCGTTGCCGATCGTGTGGCCGGCCTCGCGGACCTCCAGGAGGGCGAGTTCCTCGGTGTGGGCGTCGACGACGGCGGCGAAGCGGCGGAGCAGCCGGGCGCGGTCGGCGGGGGCGGCGGCGGCCCACGCCGTCTGCGCGGCGGCGGCCCGGGTGACGGCGGCGTCGACGTCGGCGGGTCCGGCGGCGGGGACGGTGGCGACGGGTTCCTCCGTCGCCGGGTTCAGTACCTGGAGTGCGGTGGGCAAGGGCTCGGTCCTCTCAGAGGCGTTCGAAGGAGCGGCGCAGTTCCCAGTCCGTGACGGCCGCGTCGAAGGCGGCGAGTTCGACCCGGGCCATGTTCGCGTAGTGGGCGACGACCTCGGCGCCGAACGCCTCCTTGGCGATCTCGCTGGTCTCCCAGAGTTCGGCGGCCTCACGCAGGGTGGTGGGGACGTGGGCGTGGTCGGCGGCGTAGGCGTTCCCGGCGCAGGGCGGCGGGAGTTCGAGGCCCCGCTCGATGCCGTGGAGGCCGGCGGCGATCATCGCGGCGACGGCGAGGTAGGGGTTGACGTCGCCGCCGGGGACCCGGTTCTCGAAGCGGGTGGAGGGGCCGTGGCCGACGATCCGGAAGGCGCAGGTGCGGTTGTCGTGGCCCCAGGCGACGGCGGTGGGGGCGAAGGAGCCGGGCTGGAAGCGCTTGTAGGAGTTGATGTTGGGGGCGAGGAGGAGGGAGAGGTCGCGGAGGCCGGCGAGCTGCCCGGCGAGGAAGTGCCGCATGACCGGGGACATGCCGTGCGGGTCGTCGCCCGCCATGACGTTGGTGCCGGCCGCGTCCTGGAGGGAGAGGTGGATGTGGCAGGAGTTGCCCTCGCGCTCGTTGTACTTGGCCATGAAGGTGAGCGAGACGCCCTCCTGGGAGGCGATCTCCTTGGCGCCGGTCTTGTAGACGGCGTGCTGGTCGCAGGTGACCAGGGCCTCGTCGTAGCGGAAGGCGATCTCGTGCTGGCCGGGGTTGCACTCGCCCTTGGCGGACTCGACGGTGAGGCCGGCGGCGGCCATCTCGTTGCGGATGCGGCGCAGGAGGGGTTCGACGCGGCCGGTGCCGAGGACGGAGTAGTCGATGTTGTACTGGTTGGCCGGTGTGAGGTCCCGGTAGCCGGCGTCCCACGCCTGCTCGTAGGTGTCCCGGAAGACGATGAACTCCAGCTCGGTGCCGACGTGGGCGGTGAGGCCGAGGGCGGCGAGCCGGTCCAGCTGGCGGCGGAGGATCTGGCGGGGCGCGGCGACGACGGGCGATCCGTCGGCCCAGGTCAGGTCGGCGGTGACCAGGGCGGTGGCCTCGTTCCAGGGGACGCGGCGGAGGGTGGCGAGGTCGGGGCGCATGGCGAAGTCGCCGTAGCCGCGGTCCCAGGAGGACATCGCGTAGCCGTCGACGGTGTTCATCTCGGTGTCGACGGCGAGGAGGTAGTTGCAGCCCTCGGTGCCGTGGGCGAGGACCTCGTCGAGGAAGAAGGGGGCGGCGAACCGCTTCCCCTGGAGCCGGCCCTGCATGTCCGGGAAGGCCAGGACGACGGTGTCGATCTCGCCGCCCGCCACCAGGGAGCGCAGTTCCTCGACGGTGAGCGGGGGTGTGCGGTCTGCCACGGGACGACTCTCCTCGTTCGGCCTGCCGGGAGTCATAAGGTATGGGGTGAGACCATTGCTTGGGAAGTATCAGGGGAAGGGGCGACGCGAAGTGATCCGTACGAGTGAACCGGCCGGCCCGGCCGACCGGCTGGCACCGGTGCTGCGCCCGGTCCGGGCCGGCAACGGCTTCGAGGAGGCCCTGGAGCAGATCCTCCAGGTGGTGCGCCTGGGCCTGGTGCCGGACGGCGAACGGCTGCCCGCCGAGCGGGAGCTGGCCGAGCGGATGGGGATCAGCCGGGTCACGCTCCGCGAGGTCCTGAAGGTGCTCCAGGAGCAGGGCCTGGTGGAGAGCCGGCGCGGCCGGTACGGCGGGACGTTCGTGCTGCCGCGCGCCCAGGACCCCGGCGAGGCGGAGCTGCGCCGCCGGATCGCCGCCGTCGACATGGAGGACGCGCTGCGCTTCCGGGAGGTCCTGGAGGCGGGCGCGGCCGGGCTGTGCGCGGCGCACGGCCTGGACGCGGCGGGCGGCGAGCGGCTGCGGGCGGCGCTGGCGGCCACCCATGACGCGCCGCTGGCCGACTACCGCCGCCAGGACACGCTGCTCCACCTCACGCTGGCCGAGCTCTCCGGCTCCCCCAGCCTGACGGCCCAGTACGCGGCGGTCCGCGCGACCGTCAACGACCTGCTGGACTGCATCCCGCTCCTGGTGCGCAATCTGGAGCACTCCCAGCACCAGCACACGGCCCTGGTGGAGGCGGTCCTGGAGGGGGACGCGGACGCGGCGCGCGAGGTGGCGCGGGAGCACTGCGCGGGGACGGCGGCGCTGCTGCGCGGCTTCCTGGCGTGAAAGGTATGTCCGTGGCCCATTGAGCCGCGCGGCGGCCTAGAGTCGGCGGCATGTTCCGCACCTACCAGGAGGCAGCCCCGTGACCGAGCCGCTCATCGGTGTGACGACCTATCTCGACCGGGCGCGCTGGCGGGCCTGGGACATGCCGGCGGCGCTGCTGCCCGCGCAGTACCCGCGCCATGTGCGGGACGGGGGCGGTCTGGTGGTGCTGCTGCCGCCGGACGAGCCGGCCGCGGCGGCCGCGGTGCTGGCCCGGCTGGACGGTCTGGTGGTGGCGGGCGGGGCGGACGTGGAGCCCGTGCGGTACGGGGCCGAGCCCGATCCGCGGACCGGGCCTCCGGCGCGGGAGCGGGACTCCTGGGAGCTGGCGCTGATCGACGCGGCGCTCGCCTCCGGCACCCCGGTGCTCGGCATCTGCCGGGGGATGCAGCTGCTCAACGTGGCGCTGGGCGGGACGCTGACGCAGCACCTGGACGGGCACGTGGAGGCGGAGGGGGTGATGGGGCGGCACCCGGTGAAGCCGGTGCCGGGGACGCTGTACGCCTCCCTGGTCCCGGAGCTGACCGACGTGCCGACCTATCACCATCAGGCGGTGGACCGGCTGGGCGCGGGCCTGACGCCCTCGGCGTACGCGGAGGACGGCACGGTGGAGGCGGTGGAGCTGGCGGAGCCGGCCTGGGCCCTCGGGGTGCAGTGGCATCCGGAGATGGGCGAGGACCCGAGGGTGGTGCGGGGGCTCGTCCGGGCGGCGGCCGCGCGGAGGGCGGCCGTGCGGGGCTGAGCGGGGTGCGCGGGGCGGCCGGGGTGGGCGGTCCGGCCGCCCCGCGGTTCGGGGGCCGCGGTCAGGCGGCGGGGGTGGTGGCCGCGACCCCGCGCCGGCCGAGGACCAGGTAGAGGACGGTGGCGACGGCCATGCCGACGGGCAGCGAGAGGTCCATGCCGACGGCGGCGGCGACCGGCCCCGTGTAGATGCTGTCGACGCACAGGGCGCCGGCCGCGACCCCGCCGAACAGGGCGGTGGCGCCGGCCGCGTTGACGCCGCCGGTGTACCAGAAGGGGCTGCCGGGGGTCTCGTCGGCGAGGGCGGCCACGTCGTAGCGGTTGCGGCGGAGCAGGATGTCGGTGGCGTAGACGCACATCATCGGTCCGGTGAGGACGGTGATCACCTGGAGGGCGTTGCTGACGGTGTCCAGGAAGTCGGAGACCAGCAGCCCGTAGAGGGTGAGGGCGACGGCGACGGCCCCGTCGAAGAGGACGCTGACGGTGCGGCGGATCCGCAGGCCCACGGCCTGCAGGGCGAGGCCGGCGCTGTACGCGGTGAGGGCGTTGATGGCGATGGTGCCGAGGACCAGGGCCAGCAGGAAGACCGGCGTGAACCAGCCCGGCAGGATCCCCTGGAGCGCCGTCTGGGGGTCCGTCATGTCGACGGCGGTGGCGGCGAAGGCGCCCAGCGAACAGACCACGACGCTCGGCACGAACGCGCCGAGCGCGGTCCACAGCGCGATGGCGCGCGGGGAGCTGTCCCGGGGCAGGTAGCGGGAGAAGTCGGCGCTCGTGGTGTACGAGAGCGGGCCCGAGGCGATCATCGTGGTGCCCGCGATCAGCACCGCCCACAGGGCGACGCCGGAGAGCCGCTCGGCGGGGGCGTACGAGAAGTCGGCGTGCCGGACGACGGCGAGGGCGACGACGGCGAACGCCCCGCTCAGGGCCAGCGTGATGGGCAGGTAGAGCCTGATGATCAGCGCGTGCCCGTAGACGCTGATCGCCAGGGTGAGGGCGGCGATGACCACGATCACGGCGACCCGCACCGGGGTGTTCACCGGTATGCCGGTCTTCGCGACGAGCGCGAAGGCGGCGGTCGCGGCGGCGGCCAGGTTGAGCGCGAAGTAGCAGACGGAGACCAGCCAGCCGCCGACGGCGTTGTTCACGCGGTTGCCGAGGACGCCGTAGAGCGTGCGGGTGACGACCTCGCTGGGCGCGCCCGCGGCCGGACCCGAGGTGGCGAGCACGCCGGTGAGGACCCAGAAGAGGTTGCCGACGACGATGACGCCGATCGCCTGCCACAGGGTGAGGCCCATCAGGACCAGTGTGCCGCCGATGACGAGGCTCAGGTAGTTGACGTTCGCCGCGGCCCAGACGGAGAACAGCTCGCGGGGGTGTCCGTGGCGCTCGCCGTCCGGGATGTGGTCGATGCCGTGGGCCTCGACGCGGCCGGGCCGGTCGCCCGCCGGCAGGGGTGCCGACGCGCGCTCTGTCCCGGGGCGCGGGTCGGGGATCGTGGAAGCCATGCGGCCCTCCGGTGCGTGATTGCCCACCTGGTTGCTTATTGGTCGCACACTCAATAGCATCGCCGGTATGTCGTCAAGCGTTCAGCGCAAGCGAATCCGGAAATCACCCGAGGCCCGTCGGGCGGAGATCGTGGCGACCGCCGCGCGCATCGCCCTGACCGAAGGGCTGGAGTGCGTCACGCTGCGGCGCGTCGCCGAGGAGCTCGCCGTCCGGCCCGGACTGATCAGCCACTACTTCCCCTCGGCCGAGGACCTGGTGGCCGAGGCGTTCGCCGTCGCGGCCCTCGGCGAGCTCGACGCGCTGCTGCCGGCCGAGCGCCCGGACGGCACCCCCGCCCAGTACCTGGCCCGCTACTTCGCCCTGTCGTCCGGCGACGCCTACGACGACATCAGCCGCCTGTGGATCAACGCCCGCCACCTGAGCCGCTACCGGCCCGTCCTGCGGGACCGGGTCACGCGGATGGAACTGGCCTCCGACGACCGCCTGGAGGAGCTGATCCGCGACGGCGTCGACCGCGGCGAGTTCCGCACGGACGACCCCCGGTCCGCCGCCATCCAGATCCTCGTCGTCCTCGACGGCCTGGGCGCCCACGCCAACTCGGACCGCACCGACCGGCCCGCGGCCGTGACCCGCCTCGCCGTCAGCACCGCCGAACGGGCCCTCGCCCTCCCCCACGGCACCCTCGACGCCCCCGGCGCCACCGGCACCCTGCCGCTCGCGTTCTCCCCCGCCGACGCGGCCGCAGCGGCGGTGACGACGGCGGCGGTCGCGACGGCCGAGGCCTGACGGCGGCGGACGCCCGTACGCGACCCGGCGCGCCCCGCGCCCGCTCCCCCTCCCGTACCACCACCGCAAGGAGCACCACCGTGTCCACCCGACTCGTCCTGCACTCCGCCCGTCTGCTCGACCCCGGCACCGGGGCCTTCCTTTCGGCCAGCGCGCTCGCCGTGGGCGAGGACGGGCGGATCGCCGCGCTCGGCGACGACCGCGAGGTACGGGAACTCGCCGGGCCCGCCACGCCCGTCGTCGACCTGAAGGGCGCCGTCGTCACCCCCGGCCTCGTCGACGGGCACGTCCACCCCGTCACCGGCGCCGAACTGACCGGCGGCCTCGACCTCTCCGGCTGCACCGATCTCGCCGACGTCCGGGAGGCGCTGGCGCGCGAGGCGCGCCGCCTGCGCCGCGGCGACTGGCTCTTCGCCTGGGGGCTCGACCCGAACGTCTTCGGCGACCGCCCGGTCGGCATCGCCCCCTTCGACACCGTCCTGCACGGGGTGCCCGCCTTCCTGCTGCTCTTCGACGCGCACTCCGCGCTCGCCTCCCGCCGCGCCCTCGAACTCGCCGGCGTCGACGGCCCGCGCACCTTCGCCCAGGCCTCCGCCGAGATCGTCTGCGACGCCGACGGGCGCCCCACCGGACTGCTCCAGGAGGACGCCGCCTGCGAACTGGTCGAGCGCGTCGCCCCGCGGCCGACCCACGCCGAACGCCTGGAGGGACTGGCCGCGGCCCTGGACGGGATGGCGGCGGCCGGCCTGACCGGCGGACACGTCATGGACGCCAACGGCACCAGCCTCGACCTCTTCGCCGAACTGGACGCCGCCGGCCGGCTGCCGCTGCGGCTCCGGGTGGCGCCCTGGTGCCAGCCCGGCACCGACGCCCACGGCGTCCAGGAGCTGATCGCCCTCCAGGGACGCGGCGGCGCGCTGTGGCAGGTCGCCGGCGTGAAGCTCTTCATGGACGGCACCATCGACAACGGCACCGCGTGGCTGGAGCGACCCGACTGCCACGGCGAGTCCACCCACGCCTTCTGGCCCGACCCGGAGGCGTACACGGAGATCATCGGCGCGCTCCACCGCGCCGGGGTGCCGACCGCGACCCACGCCATCGGCGACGCCGCCGTCCGGCACGTCCTCGACGCCGTCGAGAAGGCACGGGCGACCGGCGGCGACCCGGCGGTACGGCACCGGGTCGAGCACATCGAGACGGTCCCGGACGACACCCTTGGCCGCTTCGCGGAGCTGGGCGTCATCGCCTCCATGCAGCCCACCCACTGCTGCGACTTCACCCGCGCCGACCACACCGACAACTGGTCCCGCCGGCTCGGCGAGGAGCGCGCCGGGCGCGCCTGGCGCTGCCGGGACCTGGTGGACTCGGGGGCGACCGTGGTGCTGGGCTCGGACTGGCCGATCGCGCCGTTCCCGCCGCTGGGCGTGCTGGCCGGCGCCGTGCACCGCCGCCCGACCCGGGACCTGACCCAGCCGCCGCACGGCCCCGAGCAGGCGCTGACCCCGCTGGAGGCGCTGCGCGGCCTCACCACGGGCCCCGCCCACGCGGCGGGCGAGGAGCGGTTCGCCGGCCGGCTCGCCCTCGGCCACCGCGCCGACCTCACGGTGCTGGCCGCCGACCCGCTCACCACGCCGGCCGCCGAACTCCCCGACGTCCCGGTCCTCCTGACGGCGGTCGACGGCCGCGTCACCCACCGGGCGCCGCAGCTCTGACCGGCCCCCGGCCCGGCCTCAGCCGCCCGGCCGCGCCCGCGTCAGGGCGAGGAGGTCGCGGGCCGGGCCGGTGGGCCGGTGACCGGTGGGCCAGACCGCCCGCAGATCGCGGCTGAGCCGGGCACCGGCGACCGGCACGGCGACCAGCCGGCGGGAGGACAGCTCCTCGGCGATCGCCAGCTCGCTGAGCACCGCCGGACCCGCGCCGCTGACCGCCGCCGCCTTCACGGCGGTGGTGGAGGCCAGTTCGAGCAGCGGGCGGGCCAGCCCGCCGTGCCCGGCGAGGGCCGCGTCGAGGACCTGCCGGGTGCCCGAGCCGCGCTCCCGCAGCACCAGCGGGGTCGCGGCCAGCTCGGCCGGGTCGATCGGGGCGCGGCGGCGCGCCCACGGATGCGCGGGCGCGGTCACCACCGCGAGCCGGTCGTGGGCGACGACGGTCCCGTCGAGCCCGTCCGGGACGGCCAGCCCCTCGACGAACCCGAGGTCCGCCTCGCCCGCCAGCAGCCGCTCCGCGACCATCGCCGAGTTCCCCGCCTGGAGCGACACCGCCGTGTCCGGCCGCCCGGCGCGCAGCGCGATCAGCCAGCCCGGCAGCAGGTACTCGGCGATCGTCATGGACGCGACCACCCGCAGCCGCGAGTCCCGGCGCCCCCGCAGCGCCTGCACCCCCGCGTCGAACGCCTCGGCGGACTCCACGATCCGCCGCGCCCAGTCGGTCACCAGCGCACCCGCGTCGGTGAGCCGCGAGCCGCGCGGCGAGCGGTCCACGAGCGCCACACCGAGCTGCCGCTCCATCGAGCGGATGCGGCTGCTGGCCGCCGGCTGCGTGATGCCGACCTCACGGGCCGCGGCACCGAGACTGCCGTGCCGGGCGACGGCCAGGAGCAGTTCGAGGGCGCCGAGGTCGGGGACCCGGTGCGAGAGGTGCGCCGTCGCCGGCTCCCACACCTCGGGTCCCGCCCCCGCACCGCCCCCCGCGGCCGCGAGGGCCGCCGCGGCCGTCCTCCTCCCGGCGCCCCCTCCCGCGCCCGTGCCCGTGCCCCGCTCCGCCCCCGCGCCGCCGTCCCGCTCCCTGCTCATAAAGCCAGCTTATGACGTCATAGCCCCATGATCCCTGGTGGGGGCCGTGACCAGCGGCGACGGTGGAGTCATGGCAAGCCTCGCACCCTCCCGCCCCCTCCTCGGCGCCACCACCCCCGGCGCCCGGGCGACCCGTTCGGTCCGTCACCTCGGACCCAACTGGTACGCCTCCGTGATGGGCACCTCCGTCGTCGGCACCGCGGGCGCCGCGCTCCCCGTCACCGTGCCCGGTCTCCGTACCGTCTGCACCGCCGTCTGGGCGCTCTCCCTCGCGATGCTGCTGACCCTGCTCACCGCCCGGGCCGCGCACTGGCACCGCCACCGCGACCAGGCCCGCGCCCATCTCCTCGACCCGGCCGTGGCCCCCTTCTACGGCTGTCTGTCGATGGCGCTGCTCGCCGTCGGCGGCGGCACCCTGACCCTCGGCCGGGACTGGATCGGCCTCCCCGCCGCCGTCGCCGTCGACACCGTCCTGTTCACCGCCGGCACCGCGGTCGGCCTGGCCGCCGCGGTCACCGTGCCGTACCTGATGGTGGTCCGGCACCGGATCGAACAGGCGTCGCCGGTCTGGCTGCTGCCCGTCGTCGCCCCCATGGTCTCCGCCGCGCTCGGCCCCCTGCTCCTCCCCCACCTGCCCGAGGGACAGCCCCGGCAGACCCTCCTCCTCGCCTGCTACGCGATGTTCGGCATCAGCCTGCTCGCCACCCTGGTGATGCTGCCGCTGGTCTTCGGCCGGCTCGTCCTCGACGGCCCCCTGCCCCTCGCGCTCACCCCGACGCTCTTCCTCGTCCTGGGCCCCCTCGGCCAGTCGACCACCGCCGCCAACGCCTTCGCCGACGCCGCCGCCGGCGTCCTCCCCGACCCCTACGCGCACGGCTTCGCCGCCTTCGCCGTCCTCTACGGCGTCCCCGTCATGGGCTTCGCGATGCTGTGGCTGGCGCTGGCCGGGGCGATGGTGGTGCGGGCCCGGCGCGCCGGCATGGGCTTCGCGATGACCTGGTGGGCCTTCACCTTCCCCGTCGGCACCTGCGTCACCGGCGCCGAGGGGCTCGCCCGCCACACCGGCCTGGACGCCTTCCGCTGGCTCGCGATCGCCCTGTACGCGTTCCTCGCCGCGGCCTGGCTGGTGGCCGGCGTCCACACCGTGCGCGGCCTGCTCAGCGGAGCGCTGCTCGCAGCTCCCGCGCCAGCACCCGCGGTGCCCGCGCCAGCGACGGCCCGTACCAGGTGAGCATCCGCCCGTCGACGAGCGCGGCCGCGGTCCCGGGGAACGCCTCGGGGCCGTCGTCCGCGGTGAAGCGGTACGGCTCGTCCGGGAGGACCACCAGCTCCGGGCGGGCCCCGGTCAGCTCGCCGAGCGGCACCTTCGGATAGCGCTCGGGGTGGTCCGCGTACAGGTTGCGGACCCCGAGGCGGGCGAGGAGGTCGCCGGCGAAGGTGTCCCGGCCGAGCACCATCCACGGCCGCCGCCAGATCGGCACGACGGCGGTGACCCCGTCCGCCACCGGCTCCACGGCGGCCCACGCCTCCTCCGCCTCCGCCAGCCAGCGCGGCCGGCGGGGCGCGCCGCAGGCGGCGAGGACGTCGCCGAGGGCGGTCAGGCCCTCGTCGAGGGTGCGGATCTCGGTGACCAGCACCTCGGCGCCGCCGTCCCGCAGGGCGTCCAGGTCGGCCGCCCGGTTCTCCTCCTCGTTGGCGAGGACGAGGTCGGGGCGGAGCGCCAGCACCGCGGGCACGTCGGGGTTCTTGGTGCCGCTGATCCGGGCGACGTCGAGCCCGGCGGGGTGGCTGCACCAGTCGGTGGCGCCGACGAGCAGGCCGGGCGCGGTGACGGCGACGGCCTCGGTGAGCGAGGGCACCAGGGAGACGACCCGCGGTGTCCGCCCTCGGAGCTGCGTCACTCCTCCTCGACCTCGACGTGGTCGGCGACCGCGACGACCAGGAGGCGGGTGCCCGGCTCGGTGGCGCGCCAGCGGTGCCGCACGCCGCCGGAGAGGTACAGGGAGTCGCCGCGGCCCAGCCGGTGGGCGCGGCCCTCGGCCTCGATCTCGGCGGCGCCGTCGGCGACGTACAGCAACTCGTCGTTGCGGTGCTGGAACTCGCGGCCCGCGTCCTGCTCGCCGGTGAACTCCAGGGCCTGCAGCTGGTGCCGGCCGCGCACCAGGCGCCGCACCCCGTCCGGCATGGCGGAGCCGCCCTCGTCGGCCCGGACGACGTCGACCGTGCGGGCGGCCTCGGCGACGGCGAGGAGCTCCGCGGCGGTGGTCTGCAGGGCCTCGGCGACCAGCTCCAGGGAGCGGCGGCTGGGGCGGGCGCGCTCGTTCTCGATCTGGCTGAGGAAGGGCACGGAGAGGCCGCTGCGGGCCGCGACCACGGCCAGGGTGAGCTGGAGGGCCCGGCGGCGCCTCTTGACGGCCGCGCCCACGCGAGGTGCTTCCTTCTCGTCCATGGCCACTCCCTCCCTCTGCCGGCTGCCTCGTCGCGTACCGACCGGTTACCTGCACCTTACGCAGCTTTGGGCCGGGGTTTCGCGTCGTGACGGAAAGGGCCGGCGAAAGGGCGGCCGCCGGTCACGTCCGGCGACCGCCCCGGTCCGGCGGGTGAGGTCCGCGTCACCGCGGGGCGAGTCGCTCCGCGAGCCCGGGTGGGATCACTGCGGGGCGAGTCGCTCCGCGAGCCCCGGCTGGGCGTCCAGCCACGTCCGGACAGCCTCCTGCTCCTTGCCCTTGCCGGTCCGCTGGATCTGCGCCTCCAGGCCGGTGAGCTGCTCCTCCGTGAGCCTGAAGTCCTTCAGCCAGGCACCCACCTCGGGGTTGTCCGCGCCGAAGCCCTTCCGGGCCAGGGTGTGCACGCCGTCGCCCTTGCCCCAGACGCCCTTCGGGTCGGCGAGCTTCGTCAGGTCGTGGGCGGAGTAGGCCCAGTGCGGGGACCAGAGCGTGACGACGACCGGCTCCTTCCGCTCGTAGGCGCGCTTCAGCTCGGCGAGCATGCCGGGCGTGGAGCCGTCCACGACCTCGTACTCGCCCTCCAGGCCGTACTCCTTCAGCACCTTGTCCTTGAGGATGCCCATCATCCCGGCGCTGGGCTCGATGCCGACGATGCGGCCCTTGAAGCGGTCGCCCTTGCCCTTCAGGTCGGCGAGGGACCTCACGTCCTTCACGTACGAGGGGACGGACAGCTCCAGGGAGGTCGGGCCGTACCAGGAGCCGAGGTCCTCCAGCTTGTTCCCGTACTTCTCCAGGTACTGGGCGTGGGTGACGGGCAGCCAGGCGTCGGTCTGGAAGTCGAGCTGCCCGCCGGCCAGGCCGGTGTAGAGCGCGCCGGCCTCCAGCTGCCTGGTCTCGACCTCGTAGCCGCGGCGCTCCAGGAGTTCCTTCCACAGGTAGGTGGAGGCGATGCCCTCGTCCCACGGGATGTAGCCGATGCTGATCTTCTTGCCGTGGCCGGCGCCCGCGCCGGACGCCGTCGTCGAGGTGGCGCCGGAGCCGCCGAGGAAGCCGGAGCCGCCCGCGACGAGCGCGAGGACGACGATGCCGACGAGCGCGGTGACGGGCTGCGGGCGGTGCGCCCACAGCTGGGCGGTGCGGCGGCGGGCGGTGGCGGCGCGGGCCTTGGCGAGCGCGCGGCGGCCGAGCGGGGAGACCTGGCGGCCCAGGGCGCCGGTCATCCGGTCGAGGTACATGGCGAGGACGACGATGGAGACGCCGGCCTCGAAACCGAGGCCGATGTCGACGTTGCCGATGGCCCGGTAGACGGCGCCGCCGAGTCCGCCGCCGCCGACCATGCCGGCGATGACGACCATGGACAGGCCCAGCATGATGACCTGGTTGACGCCGGCCATGATCGTCGGGACGGCGAGCGGCAGCTGGACGCGGAGCAGGGTGTCGCGCGGGGTGGTGCCGAACGCCTCGGCGGCCTCGACGAGTTCGGCGTCGACCTGGCGGATGCCGAGCTCGGTCATCCGGACGCCGGGCGGCAGCGCGAAGACGATGGTGGCGATGATGCCGGGGACGACGCCGACGCCGAAGAAGATGATGCCGGGGATCAGGTAGACCATCGCCGGCATGGTCTGCATGAAGTCGAGGACCGGCCGCAGCACCGTGCTGACCGTCTTCGAGCGGGCCGCCCAGATGCCGAGCGGGACGGCGATCACCAGGGTGACGAGGGTGGCGACGAGGACCAGCGACAGCGTCGCCATCGCCTCGTCCCACAGCTGGACGGAGTCGACCAGCACCAGGCCCGCGAAGGAGAGCAGACCGGCGGCGAGACCGCGCAGCCACCAGGCGACGACGGCGAGGATGCCGGCGAGCAGCAGCGGCTGCGGCGCCGACAGGACGGCGTCGATGCCGTCGTAGAGACCGGTGATGCCGCCGCTGACCGCGTCGAACAGCCAGGAGAGCCGCGCCTGGAGCCAGTCGACGGAGCTGTCGACCCAGGAGCCGAGGGGAAGCCTAGGCATGGAGGGTCACCTCCTCGGCCGTCAGCCCGCCCATCACGGCGAGAAGCTTTTCCTTGTGTACGACTCCGAGGGCGGGACCGCCGTCCTCCTGGACGGTCACCGGGTGCGGGCCCGCGGCGGCGAGCGCGCACAGGTCGGCGAGGAGCGTGTCGGGGCCCGCGACCGGGGCGTCCGGGTCGACGGGCCCCTCGGGGGCGGTCATGACGGCGGAGGCGGTGAGCACCCGGGAGCGGTCGACGTCCTGGATGAAGGAGGCCACGTAGTCGTCGGCGGGCCGGACGAGGATGTCCTCGGCGGTCCCCAGCTGCACGATCCGGCCGCCGCGCATGACGGCGATGCGGTCGCCGAGGCGCATGGCCTCGTTGAGGTCGTGGGTGATGAAGACGATGGTCTTCTTCAGCTTCTTCTGGAGCACGAGGAGCTGGTCCTGCATGTCGCGGCGGATCAGCGGGTCGAGGGCGCTGAAGGACTCGTCCATGAGGAGCAGGTCGGCGTCGGTGGCGAGCGCCCGGGCCAGGCCCACGCGCTGCTGCATGCCGCCGGAGAGCTCGTCGGGCCAGGACTTCTCCCAGCCGGCCAGGCCGCACAGCTCCAGCGCCTCGGCGGCGCGCTTCTCGCGCTCGGCGCGCGGGACGCCCTGGACCTCCAGGCCGTAGCCGGCGTTCTCCAGGACGGTGCGGTGCGGGAAGAGCGCGAAGTGCTGGAAGACCATGCTGACGCGGCGGGAACGGACCTCGCGCAGCGCGCGGGGGGTGAGCGCGGTGAGGTCGTCGCCGTCGTAGAGGACGCGGCCCGCGCTCGGTTCGAGCAGGCCGTTGAGCATGCGCAGGAGGGTGGACTTGCCGGATCCGGAGAGGCCCATGACCACGAAGATCTGACCGGGTTCGACCACGAAGGACGCGTCGACGACGGCGGCGGTGACGCCGTCCTCGCGGAGCGCGTCGCGGTCGGCGCCGGCGGCGAGGGCGCGGACGGCCTCGGACTCGTCGGCGGGGCGTCTGGCGAACACCTTGAACAGGTGGTCGGCCTGGAGCCTGGACACATTCACCTCACGGGTAGCAGGGAAGAACGGCCCGCCACCCCCGCGCACGTGCCGTGGAGCGCGGCGGGATCTGCCCGCACCACCCGTCGCGTACGGGGCCCACTGCTCAGGGCCCCTTACCGGGTCCGCTCCGGGCACGCGCCTGCCCCGGGCCCTCGGGGGCAAACGCGAAGGTGACGGGGGTCACGGGGGCGGCGTGTGCGGCCGGCTCCGCCCGGCTGTCGGTGGGGTGCGGCATGATCGGGGTGTGACGCGACGCCTGATGCTCCTGGACACCGCCAGCCTCTACTTCCGCGCGTACTTCGGCGTGCCGGACTCGGTCCGGGCTCCGGACGGGACGCCGGTGAACGCCGTGCGCGGGCTGCTCGACTTCATCGGCCGGCTGGTGCAGGACCACCGGCCGGACGAGCTCGTGGCCTGCTGGGACGACGACTGGCGGCCGCAGTGGCGGGTGGACCTGATCCCCTCGTACAAGGCGCACCGGGTGGCCGTGGAGACGGAGGCCGGACCCGACGAGGAGGAGATCCCGGACACCCTGTCCCCGCAGGTCCCGGTGATCGAGTCGGTCCTCGCGGCGCTCGGCATCGCCCGGATCGGCGCCGCCGGGTACGAGGCGGACGACGTGATCGGCACCCTGTCGGAGCGGGCGAAGGGCCCGGTGGACATCGTCACCGGCGACCGGGACCTCTTCCAGCTCGTCGACGACGAGCGGGCGGTCCGGGTGCTGTACCCGCGCAAGGGCGTCGGCGACTGCGACCTGGTCGACTCCGAGCTGATCCGCACGAAGTACGGCGTGCGGCCCGACCAGTACGCCGACTTCGCCGCCCTCCGCGGCGACGCCAGCGACGGCCTGCCCGGCGTGAAGGGCATCGGCGAGAAGACCGCCGCCCAGCTGATCTCCGAGTACGGCGACCTGGCGGGCGTACGGGCGGCCGCCGAGGACCGCACCTCGAAGCTGACCCCGGCCAAGCGGCGCGGGATCGTCGAGGCGGCGGCCTATCTGGACGTGGCACCGACGGTGGTCCGGGTGGCCCGGGACGTGCCGCTGCCGGAGTTCGACCCGACGCTGCCGGCCGCCCCCCGCGACCCGGCGGCCCTGGAGGAGCTGGCGGCGCGCTGGAACCTCGGCGGGGCGCTCGGCCGGCTGCTGCCGGTCCTGGCGGGCGGTCGCCCGGGGGCCTGACGCACCCCTCACCGGCGCGCGACGCGCCGGTTCCGGCGGCCCTCACGTGCGGGCGTACCGGTCCTGACGTGCGGGTGTACCGGCACTCACGTGCGGGCCTACCGGTCCTGACGTGCGGGCCTACCGGTCCTCACGTGCGGGCGTCCCGGGACGTGAGCGACCGCGGAGTGCTAGCTTAGGCATACCTAAGTCTCAGGTGTGCCCCTTCGGCACGCCCCCAGGCAGTCAGGAGAGTCCGCCGTGGCAGAGCAGCCGGCCCGCAAGGCCCCCAGGGCCACCGAGGCGCACGTCGTGCGCACCGAGCGGCTCACCCCGCACATGGTGCGGGTCGTCCTCGGCGGACCCGGCCTCGACGGCTTCGACGTCGGCACGTACACCGACCACTACGTGAAGCTGCTCTTCGCCCCCGAGGGCGTCAGCTACCCGGAGCCGTTCGACATGGAGCGGATCCGGGCCGAGCGCCCCCGCGAGGAGTGGCCCACCACCCGCACGTACACGGTGCGCGCCTGGGATCCGGTCCACCGCGAGCTGACCCTGGACTTCGTCGTCCACGGCGACGAGGGCCTGGCCGGCCCCTGGGCGGCGCGCGCCCAGGCGGGCGAGACGGTGCGGTTGCTCGGTCCCGGCGGCGGCTACGCCCCGGACCCGGCGGCCGACTGGCACCTGCTCGTCGGCGACGAGAGCGCGCTGCCGGCGATCGCGGTGGCGCTGGAGCGGCTGCCCGCGGGCGCGCGGGTGCACGCCTTCGTGGAGATCGAGGACGCCGCCGACGAGCAGAAGTTCGCCACCGAGGCGGGCATCGAGGTGACCTGGCTGCACCGCGCCGGCCGCCCGGCCGGCGAGGCGCTCGTCGAGGCCGTGCGGACGCTGGACTTCCCGGCGGGCGACGTGCACGCCTTCGTCCACGGCGAGGCCGGTTTCGTGAAGGAGCTCCGCCGCCATCTGCGCATGGAGCGGCGGGTGGAGCGCGAGCGGCTGTCCATCTCGGGCTACTGGCGCCTGGGCAAGACGGACGAGGCGTGGCGCGCGATCAAGCGCGAGTGGAACGAGCAGGTGGAGCGGGAGCAGGAGCCCCCGCAGGCCGCCTGACGCACCCCGGGGGGAGGGGGGGGGGGGGGGCGGTGGCCGCGTGGGGGCCCCGGGGGGCGGTGTCCACGGACGGGACCCCGTTCGGGGGGGCGGCCTGGGCGGCCCCCGCGATCCGCGCCTGGTACTTGCC
>NZ_JBHYKM010000084.1:19754-36734 GCF_042741435.1 Streptomyces sp. NPDC058955
AGCCGACGACGGCTCCCGCCCCTCCCCCGTTCTCACCCCGCCCCCACCTCACTCTCGCTCTTGCCCTTGCCGCCGAAGAGGCGGTCCGAGGCGTCGATCTGGGCGAGTCGGCGGAGGGCGCCGAAGAGCGCGTCGCCGAGGACCGTACCGACGGCGACGCTCTCGACCAGTTCCTCACGGGCCACGTGGTGGGCGACGTAGTCCAGGTCGGCCCGGGCGACCCGCTCGGCCGCGTCCGCGTAGGCGCCGAGCACCTCGCCGAACCGCTCGTGCCCGACGGAGCCGAGGGCGGCGAGCGCGACCGCCAGCGCCTCGGCCGCCGGATTGCCGGGGAAGCAGCGCCACTCGCGCTCCCGGATCAGCGCGGCGACCCGCTCCCGCGCCTCGACCAGCCGGTCGTCCTCCTCGGGCTCGCCGCCGTAACGCGGCACCATGCGCACGGCCGCCTCGCCGAGCAGGTCGTGGACGGGCCGGCCGGGGTCGTCGACGGCGGCGATCACCTCACGCACGGCCGCCACGGACAGGCCGCCGACGTCGATCAGGGCGCGGATCAGGCGGAGCCGCCGTACATGCGCTTCCTCGTACGCGGCCTGGTTCGGGCTCGTCAGCCGGCCGGCCGGGAGCAGTCCCTCCCGCACATAGAACTTGATCGTGGGCACCGAGACCCCGGTCCTGCGGCTCAACTCACCGATGCGCACCGCGTGTTCACCTTTCCCCTGCCTCTACGGCCTTGCCGGACTCCCCTCCATCATAGATAGTGGCACTATCAGATAGCGGTAAGCGCCACTATCCATAACGACAACGGGGGGATCCGTATGTCCACGCGCACACCCATGCCCGCGTCCACCTCCACCGCCCCGCCCCCGCCCCCGCCCCCGGACGGCCGCCTGCACCGGCCCCTCCTCTGGTTCGCCGCGGCGATGGCCGTCTTCGCGGTCGTCAGCGCGGGCGGAATCCTGATCGACGACCGCACCCTCGTCGGCGCCCCGATCTGGTCCAAGCCCTTCAAGTTCGCCGTCTCGTTCGTCGCCTACAGCCTGTCGCTCGCCTGGATGCTGAGCCTGCTGCCGCGCGGAAAGCGCGCGGGCTGGTGGGCCGGCACCCTCGTCATGGCCACCAGCGCCCTGGAGATGGTCCTGATCACCCTGCAGGTCGTCCGCGGCAGGCAGAGCCACTTCAACCAGGAGACCCCCTTCGACGCCGCCGTCTTCCAGGCCATGGGCCTCACCGTCGTCGTCCTCTGGCTGAGCGCCCTGGTCATCGCCGTCCTCCTGCTCCGCACCCGCCTCCTCGACCCCGCCACCGCCTGGGCCGTCCGCCTCTCCTCGCTCATCGCGCTGGCCGGCGCCGCAGTCGGCTTCCTGATGGTCCAGCCCACTCCCGAGCAGCGCACCGCCGACGACCCGCCGATCGTCGGCGCCCACAGCGTCGGCGTCCCGGACGGCGGCCCCTCCCTCCCGGTCACCGGCTGGGCTTCCACCGGCGGAGACCTGCGCATCGCCCACTTCTTCGGCATGCACGCCCTCCAGCTCCTGCCCCTGCTCCTCCTCGCCCTGACCGCCCTGGCCCCCCGCCTCCCCCGCCTCGCCGACCCCCGGGTCCGCCTCCGCCTGGTCCTCACCGCCTCCGCCGCCTACACCGCCACCTTCGCCCTCCTCACCTGGCAGGCCCTCCGAGGCCAGCCCCTCCTCCACCCCGACACCACCACCCTCACCGCGGCGGCCACGATCGCGATCCTCACGGCAACGGCCACCACCCTCTCCCTCCGGGGGGCTCCCCCCTCCCCCTCCCCCTCCCCCACCCACCCCTCCCACCCCTCCTAGCCCCACGCCCCACGCCCCGGCCCCGGCCCCGGCCCCGGCCCCGGCCCCGCCGCCTACCCTGACGCCATGACCTCACTCGACCGCGCCGTGGGCGCCGTCCTCGGCTCCGCCGTCGGCGACGCCCTGGGCGCGCCCTTCGAGTTCGGCCTTCCCGGCGCCTTCCGCGAGCGATTCCCGGACGGCGCGGGAGAGTTGTGCGGGGGCGGCGGCTGGGATCCGGGCGAGGCCACGGACGACACGCAGATGGCCGTGCTCGTCGGGGAGTCGCTGCTCGAACGCGGCGGGCTGGATCTGCCCGACGTGTTCGACCGGTTCCGGCGCTGGGCGGCGGCGGAGCCCAAGGACATCGGTCTTCAGACGGAACGGGTCCTGCTGGGCGACGACACGTGGGACCTGGCCGCCGCCCTGGACTTCCAGGTGGAGGGCCGCGGCGCGGGCAACGGCTGTCTGATGCGGGCCTCCACGTCCGCCGTCCATTTCGCTCCCCGGGGCCGCGCGGCCACCATGGAGGCCGGCCGCCGGCTCGCCGCCCTCACCCACGGGCACCGGGCCGCCTGGGAGGGCACCGCCCTCCTGCACGAACTGGTCCGGGTCGCCCTGCTCGGCGGGGACCCGCCGTCCGCGATCCCGGAGGCCCTGGCCGAGGTCGACCCGGATCACCGGGAGCGCTGGGCCACCGTCCTGGCGTCCGGCTGGCGGCCGGAGGACGCGACGGAGTTCAACGGCGCCGTCTGGCCCTGTCTCGGCTCCGCCGTGTGGGCGCTGCGCACCACCGGGACCTTCGAGGAGGCCCTGGCGGCCGCCGTCGACCTCGGCGGGGACACGGACACGGTCGCGGCGGTCACCGGGATGCTGGCGGGCGCCGTCCACGGCGCCGGGGCGATCCCGGACCGCTGGACGGCCACGCTGCACGTCCCGCTCCCCGGCTTCGGCGGCCGGGTCCTCGGCGCGGACGAACTGCGCGCGCTGGCGCGCGCTCTCGCCGCGGGCTCGTGACCGGGCTCAGCCGCTCCAGGTGAGTCGCCTCACCCCCGGCCGCGGGCGCGGACCGTGGCGCGGACCTCTCGGTCCGGCTGGAGGGTGAGGCTCGGGACCGGGCGTATCTCCTCGGGTTCCACGTCCAGGTCGTAGCGGCGGGCGAGGACGGCGAGGACGAGGACGGCCTCGACGAGGGCGAAGCGGGTGCCGAGGCAGACGCGGGGGCCGCCACCGAAGGGGTACCAGGCGTATTCGGGGATCTTCTCCGCCGGCCGACCCTCGGCGTCGGTGGCGTCGGTGAGCCAGCGCTCGGGGCGGAACGTGTCGGCGTCGGCGTACCAGCGGGGGTCGCGGTGGGTGGCCCACTGGCTGGACCAGACGCGGGTGCCGGGCGGGATCGGGGTGCCGCCGAGGGTGGCGCCCTCCTTGGCGATGCCGGTGAGGAGCCAGATGGTGGGGTAGAGGCGGAGGGTCTCCTTGATCACCGCCTGGGCGTAGGGGAGGGAGGCGTAGTCGTCGTGGCCGGGCTCGTGGTCGGCGAGGACGCGGTCCAGTTCCTCGGTGAGGGTCCGCCTGGCCTTCTCGTTGCGGGAGAGCAGGTACCAGGCCCAGACGAGGGTGGAGCTGGTGGTCTCGTGGCCGCCGATGTAGAGGGTGACCGTCTCGTCGCGGATCTCGCGGTCGGAGAGGTGGGCGCCGGTCTCGTCCCGGGCGGTGAGGAGCCGGCTGAGGAGGTCGGGGCGGTCCTCGCCGCCGTCGCGGTGGCGGGAGACGATGCGGGAGACCTCGGCGTCGATGACGGCGGTGGCCCGCTTGATGCGGGCGCGCCCGGGGGTCGGGATCCAGTCGGGCAGGAGGGCTCCGATGCCGCTGAGTTCGGCGCCGATCTCGTGCTGGGCGACGTCCATGGCTTGGCCGATGGCCTCGGCGTCGGCGGCGGTGTCGGTGCCGAAGATGGTGCGGACGGCGATGAGTTGGGTGAGGGCGGCCATCTCCTTCTTGATGTCGATGCGCTGTCCGTCGGTCCAGCGGTCGGCGAGGGCGACGGCGCACTCCGCCATGGTGGCGGCGTAGGAGCGGACCTGCTTGGGGCGGACGGACGGCTGGACCAGGGAGCGCTTGCGGCGCCAGTCGCGGCCCTTGGTGACGACCACGCCGTTGCCGAGCAGGGTGCGGATGGCGATGCCCAGGTCGGGCTGGTCGAAGGTGTTCTCGACCTCGGTGAGCAGTTCTCCGATGGCGTCCGGGTGGGCGATGAAGAGGGCGGGGCTGGGGCCGAAGCGCCAGCGGACGAAGTCGCCGCGCTCGCGGAGCCGTTCGAAGAAGGCGAGGGGGTCCTTGCCGAAGGCGGGGAGGTTGCCGAGGAGCGGCACTCCGCGTGGTCCTTCGGCGATGGTGATCCCGGTCCCGGTGCCGACGTGCGTGGTCACGTTCGTCCCCTCCCCCACTGGCTTTCGCTGTGTGTGGGTCCATGCAAGCGGACGGCTCGGGTCTCGCGCCAGCCCTGTGGACAACCGCCTGTGGACAACGCGGGGGTTCGTGCGGAAAGGGCCCGTGGTGTGTCCACCACGGGCCCTTCCAGGGTGATGTGAGGGTGTGTCAGCCGACGGAGCTGTAGGCCACCACGCCGCGCAGGAGGGATTCCACGGCCTTGCGCGCGTTCTTGGCGACCGTGCTGTTCTCCTTGGGTGCCGCCGCGGCGATCTGGCCGAGGACGTCGATGACCTGCTTGCACCAGCGGACGAAGTCGCCGGCGGGCATCTCGGCCTCGCGCAGCACCTCGTCGAGGCTCTTGTCGGAGGCCCACTGGTAGGCGGCCCAGGCGAAGCCGAGGTCGGGCTCGCGCTGGCCGACGCCGTCCGCCTGGCTGATCTTGAACTCCTCCTCCAGGCCGTCGAGGCGGCCCCAGATGCGGACCATCTCGCCGAGTGCCGCCTTGGCCCGGCCGCCGGGCACCTTGGGCGCCACGGCGTCGTCGGCCTGCCGGGCCTCGAAGACGAGGGCGGAGACGCAGGCGGCGAGCTCGGCGGGGTCGAGTCCTTCCCAGACGCCTTCGCGGAGGCATTCGCTGGCGAGCAGGTCGAGTTCGCCGTAGAGGCGGGCGAGCCGCTTGCCGTTGTCGGTGACCTCGTCGGCGCGGAGGTAGTCGAGCTCGGTGAGGAGCGCGACGATCCGGTCGAAGGTGCGGGCGATGGTGTTCGTCCGGCCTTCGATGCGCCGCTCCAGCTGCTTGGTGTCGCGCTGGAGGCGGTGGTAGCGCTCGGCCCAGCGGGCGTGGTCCTCGCGCTCGTCGCAGCCGTGGCAGGGGTGGGCGCGGAGGGCGGCGCGCAGGCGGGCGATCTCGCGGTCGTCGGCGGCGCCGGAGCGCTGCTTGCGGTGCCGTTCGGGGTTGATGTGCCCGGCCTTGGAGCGCAGTGCGGAGGCGAGGTCGCGGCGGGACTGCGGGGAGCGGGGGTTGAAGGTCCTGGGGATGCGCATCCGCTCCAGGGCCTCCACCGGGACGGGGAAGTCGATGGAGGCGAGGCGCTTGACCTGCCGTTCGGCGGTGAGGACGAGGGGCCGGGGGCCGTCGTGGTACTCGAAGCCCCGGTGACCGTTGGTGCGGCCGGCGGGGATGCCGGGGTCGAGGACGAGGGCGAGGCCGGCGAACTTGCCGGTGGGCACGTGGATGACGTCGCCGGGCTTCAGCTTCTCCAGGGAGGCTGCGGCCTGGGCGCGCCGCTGGGCGGCGCCCTGCTTGGCGAGTTCGGTCTCGCGGTCCTTGAGGTCGCGGCGGAGCCGCGCGTACTCCTCGAAGTCGCCGAGGTGGCAGGTCATGCCTTCGCGGTAGCCGGCCAGGCCCTCCTCGTTGCGCTGGACCTGGCGGGAGATGCCGACGACGGAGCGGTCCGCCTGGAACTGGGCGAAGGAGGTCTCCAGGAGTTCCCGGGAGCGGTGCCGGCCGAACTGGTCGACCAGGTTGACGGCCATGTTGTAGGAGGGCCGGAAGCTGGAGCGCAGCGGGTAGGTGCGGGTGCCGGCGAGGCCGGCGAGGTGTTCGGGGTCGAGGCCGCGCTGCCAGAGGACGACGGCGTGGCCCTCGACGTCGATGCCGCGGCGGCCGGCGCGTCCGGTGAGCTGGGTGTACTCGCCGGGGGTGATGTCGGCGTGCTGCTCGCCGTTCCACTTGACGAGCTTCTCCAGGATGACGGTGCGCGCGGGCATGTTGATGCCGAGGGCGAGCGTCTCGGTGGCGAAGACGGCCTTGACGAGGCCGCGGACGAAGAGCTCCTCGACGACCTCCTTGAAGGTGGGGAGCATGCCGGCGTGGTGGGCGGCGATGCCGCGCTCCAGGGCTTCCAGCCACTCGTAGTAGCCGAGGACGTGGAGGTCCTCGTCGGGGATGGCGGCGGTGCGGGCTTCGACGATCTCGCGGACGCGGAGGCGGGCGGCGTCGTCGTTGAGCCGGAGGCCGGCGTAGAGGCACTGCTGGACGGCGGCTTCGCAGCCGGCGCGGCTGAAGATGAAGGTGATGGCGGGGAGGAGTCCCTCGGCGTCGAGGCGTTCGATGACCTCGGGGCGGCCGGGGGTCCAGATGCGGGAGCGCTGGCGGCGCTCGCGCTCGCGGTCGGCTTCGCGGACCATTTTGCCGCGGCGGCGGTCGCGGGGGTTGTAGGTGCGCGAGTTCTCGGTGCGGGCGAGGCGGAGGAGGTCGGGGTTGACCTCGCGGCGGGCGGCGCCGCGGCCGCCGTGGTCGGTCTCCTCCTCGAAGAGGTCGTACATCCGGCGGCCGGCGAGGACGTGCTGCCAGAGGGGGACGGGGCGCTCTTCGGAGACGATGACGTCGGTGTCGCCGCGGACGGTGTCGAGCCAGTCGCCGAACTCCTCGGCGTTGGACACGGTGGCGGAGAGGGAGACGAGGGTGACCGATTCGGGGAGGTGGATGATCACTTCCTCCCAGACGGCGCCGCGGAAGCGGTCGGAGAGGTAGTGGACCTCGTCCATGACGACGTAGCCGAGGCCGGAGAGGGCCTGGGACCCCGCGTAGAGCATGTTGCGGAGGACCTCGGTGGTCATGACGACGATCGGCGCGTCGCCGTTGACGCTGTTGTCGCCGGTGAGGAGGCCGACCTTGTCGGGGCCGTACCGCTTGACGAGGTCGGCGTACTTCTGGTTCGACAGCGCCTTGATGGGGGTCGTGTAGAAGCACTTGCGGCCCTGGGTGAGGGCGAGGTGGACGGCGAATTCGCCGACGATGGTCTTGCCGGAGCCCGTGGGGGCGGCGACGAGCACGCCCTTGCCCGCTTCGAGAGCCTCGCACGCCTCGATCTGGAAGGGGTCCAGGCCGAACTCGTACATCTCTCGGAAGGGGGCCAGTGCGGTGGCCTGCTCTGCGTTGCGCGCGCGTGCGGCCGCGTACGCCTCGGCTGGGGTGAGGTCCTCTGTCATCTTGTCATCGAGCCTACCCGCCCCCTCTGACAGCCACGCGATCTTTATGGAGGGCCGTGCGCGGTGGCCGGGGACGGCGAAGGTCCCCGCGGACGGCGTCCGGGGGACCTCGCGGGCGGCGGTGACGAGGGGTGACCGCCGGTGACGCCGGGTGGCGTCAGGTGATGTCGTCGTAGCCGCCGGTGCGGTGGGCGCGGGCTCCGTCGGTGTCGCCGGTGGCCTGCTCGGGCAGGGCGTGGGCGGCGGGGACGGGGTCGAGGGCGCCGACGGGTTCGGGGGTGTGGTCGAGGACGGACGCCTCGTCGTCGGAGAGCTGGGCGTCGGGGTCGCGGCGGGCGCGGCGCTTGTCGTTGAGGAGCGAGAAGCCGACGGCGATGAAGTACAGGACGATGATCGGTCCGGCGAGGGCGATCATGCCGAGCGGGTCGGTGGAGGGCGTCGCGACGGCGCCGAAGACGAAGGTGCCCATCACCATGGCGCGCCACCAGCCGGCCATGCGCTTGCCGGTGACCACTCCGGTGAGGTTGAGCATGATCAGCAGCAGGGGCAGTTCGAAGGCGAGGCCGAAGACGAGGACCATCCTGGTGGTGAAGTCCAGGAGGTCGTCGAGGGAGAGGAAGTTCGAGGCGACGTCGGGCGTGATGCTGATGAGGACGCGCACGCTGACGGGCATGATCACGTACGCCGTGTAGGCGCCGGCCACGAAGAGGGGCACGGCGACGGAGGCGAACCAGTACGTGTACTTCTTCTCGCTCTTGTGCAGCCCGGGCGCGACGAAGGCCCAGAGCTGGTAGAGCCAGACCGGGCTGGAGCCGATGAGGCCGGCCAGCATGATCACCTTCACCGTGGAGGTGAAGGGGGAGAGCATGGACTGGTAGGCGATGACGACGCAGCGTCCGCCGGTGTTCGCGGACAGGGAGCTGTCCGGGGGGCACTTCGGTACGGGGGACGCCAGAAGGTCCATCAGCTGCTGGCTGAAGAACGCCGCCACCACGGAGGCGACGACGACCGCCAGCATCGCCTTGGCGAGGCGATTGCGCAGCTCACGGAGGTGATCGGCGAGTGGCATCCGCCCCTCGGGATCCTTCTCCTTCTTCATGCGGGCAGACTTGGGCAACCCACGTCCTCATCTCGTGCGGGCAGGCCGCTGGGCGGCGTACGTGCGGGGCGGCGGTCGGGCCGCCGGGCGGGGTGGGTCAGCGCTGGGTGGTGTCCGACGCCTCGGTCACGGGGCGGCCGCCGGTGACGTCGCCGGGGGCGGCCTTGATGGTGCGCTGGGCGGGGGCGGCCTGCTCGGCGGGGGCCTCGGCGGGGGCGGACTCCTGGCCCTCCGACTTCATGGCCTTCGCCTCGCTCTTCAGGATGCGGGCCGACTTGCCGAGGGAGCGCGCCATCTCCGGGAGCTTCTTGGCACCGAAGAGGAGCACGACGACCAGCAGGATGAGGCTGATCTCAAGGGGACCGATCTGACGGAACATGGCTGTGGTCTCTCTTCTCACCGAGGCGGCATGGGTGCGTGCCCGGCCGGTCGGACATGCGTCCGGCCACCGCGCTGTCTGCGATCGTAACCCGCAGGAGTAAACGTCGGGCAATGCCCGTGCATACTCGCGATTGCGTCCGAGGGGCCCTGATCAGGCCGGATCGGAGCGGGTCGGGGGGCCCGACTCAGGGCAGGGAACGGCCGGTTCGCGCCAGTCCGGTGGCGGCGGTCTCCAGGTCCTCGGCGGCGCGCTGGATGCGCTGTGTGGTGACGGCCACTTGGCGGCCGAGGCGCCGGACCTCCAGGAAGACCTTGACGGCGAGGACGCCGAGGACGGCGAGACCGAGGAAGCCGAGGGCGATCGCGAGCATGGGCCAGAGCATGGGCCGAGCCTAGTCGTTGGGGGTGGGGTGCGGGTCAGGCGGTGGTGTGGAGGCGGAGGGTGCGGACGCCGCCGCCGGTGAGGAGTTCGACGATGCGTTCGCCGGCGGGCTTGCGGACGGCGCTGCCGCACTCGGGGCAGGTGAAGGAGTAGAAGGTGGTGCGGCGGCTGGCTCCGATGGCCAGGCGCAGGGCGCCGGCGGCGAGTTCGAAGCGGCAGCGGCAGTCGGGGCAGGCGGCCTTGAAGAGCACCGGACTCACCGACAAGCCGGGCATCACGGACATGTCGCTCAACTCTCCCTGTCTCGAACTGTCTCGAACTGCCTGGAACTGACCGGAACTGCCTGGGACCGCCTGGGACCGCGTGGAACTACCGGGAACCATCTGGACCGGGGACGGCTCACACGCCCTCGTACGCGGCGAGCGCGGCCGTCGCCGCCTCCCGGGCGCTGTCCGCGAGCCCGGCGGGCGAGACGATCCGCCCGTCGCTGCCCAGCCGCAGCGCGAGCCGCTTCAGCGAGGCCGGGTCGGGGGTGCGCAGGGTGATCCGCAGACCGCCGTCGGGCAGCTCGTCGGCCCGGTCGTGCGGGTAGTACTCGGCGACCCAGCGGCCGCCGGGGCCGACCTCGACCACCACCTCGGGGTCGTCGGCCGAGGGCTGCACCAGCCCCTCGGAGAGGTCGCGCAGCTCCAGCTCCGGCGGCGCGGCGGCCTCCTCCAGGATCCGGATCTCGGCCACCCGGTCCAGCCGGAAGGTGCGGCGCGCCTCGGACAGCCGGCACCACGCCTCCATGTAGGTGTGGCCGACGGCGAAGAGGCGGATGGGGTCGACCTCGCGCTCGGTGAGCTCGTCGCGGGCCGGCGAGTAGTAGCGCACCCAGAGCCGCTTGCGCTCGGAGATGGCCCGGTCGACCTCGGCGAAGACGCCGCCCTCGGACTCGAAGGTGACCGAGAGGCGGGCGCTGGCGCCGGCCGCCTCGCCGGCGGCGGCCTCCAGCTTGGCGGTGGCGCGGACCAGCGCGTCCCGGTCGCCCTCGCGCAGCCCGGGCAGGGTGGCGACGGCGCGCGCGGCGACGAGCAGCGCGGTGGCCTCGTCGGCGGCGAGCCGCAGCGGCTCGGCGACGTCGTCCGGGTTGTGCCACCAGATCCGGTCGCCGTCGGTGTCGATGTCGAGCAGGTCGCCGCCCCGGAAGCTGGTGCCGCACATGGGCAGCACGTCGAGGTCGGAGATCAGCTCGTCCTCGGTGATGCCGAAGGCACGGGCCACGTCGGCGACGTGGGCGCCGGGACGCTCGCGGAGGTAGGTGACGAGGGAGAGCATCCGCCTCGTCTGGTCGATCGCGTTGGCAGCCATGCGGTTCGTCTTCCCCTCAGCCCTTGGCGACGGCGCGCAGCCGCTCCACCACATCGGCCCGCAGGTCGGCCGGTTCCAGTACGACGACGTCGGGGCCGAACTCGACGAGCCAGGCGTCGAGACCGTGCCCGTACGGGATCTCCAGCTCGTACCAGCCGTCGGCGCCCTCGCTCGTCTCGGTGGCCCGGGCCCGCAGCGGGTAGCCGCAGCCGGCCCGGAGCCGGATCCGGGCGGAGCGGGTGGCGGTCTCCCCCGCCCAGCTCTCGACGGTCTCGCGGACGGTGACGGCGTCGGGCACGGGCGCGGTGAAGGCGCCGGCCCGGGAACGGACCTTGCCGGTGATGCGGGAGAGGCGGAAGACGCGCTCGGCGCCGCGGTCGCGGTCCCAGCCGGCCAGGTACCAGTGGCCGCGCCAGCACTCCAGCGTCCAGGGCTCGACCTGGCGGGGCTCGGGGCGGGCGGCGTTGGCCTTGCGGTACTCGAAGGAGACGGGGCGCCGGTCGCGGCAGGCGAGCATCAGCGGCTCGAAGGCGGCCTCGTGGACCGGGATGCGGGGTTCGAGGGCGCTGGGCTGGATCTCGTACGTGTCCTCGGCCTCCGGCATGCCGGCGGCGCGGAGCTTCTGGAGGGCTCCGCTGGCGGCGCCGGCGAGGCGGGCCTGCTGCCAGACCCGGGCGGCGAGGCCGAGCGCGGCGGCCTCCTCGGCGTCCAGGGTGATGGGCGGGAGGCGGTTGGAGTCGCGGCGGGCGAGGTAGCCGGTCTCGCCGTCGAGGTTCTCGACGGTCTCGATGACCAGGCCGAGCTCGCGGAGGTCGTCCTTGTCCCGCTCGAACATGCGGTTGAAGGCCTCGTCCCCGCTGGCCTCCAGGTACGCCTCGATGGAGCCGCGCAGTTCGCGCTTGCTGAGCGCGCGGCGCGTCCCGAGCAGGCACAGCGCGAGATTCATGAGCCGCTCGGCCTTGGCAATCGCCATGGACGCCCTGCACCCTCTTCCCCGGTTCCGTTCTCGGACGTCCGACCGTACCGCCCCGGGGTGTCCGGACAAAAGCCGAGGGCCCCCGCCGCGGAGGCGGGGGCCCTCGGTCGGGGGCGCTGAGCCGGTCAGGGCTTCTTCACGCCGACCAGGTCGCAGACGAAGATCAGCGTCTCGCCGGGGGCGATCTTGGCGCCGGCGCCGCGGTCGCCGTAGGCGAGGTGCGCGGGGATGACCAGCTGGCGGCGGCCGCCGACCTTCATGCCCTGGACACCCCGGTCCCAGCCCGCGATGACCATGCCGGCCCCGAGCGGGAACTCCAGCGCCTCGCCGCGGTTCCAGGAGGCGTCGAACTCCTCACCGGTGCTGAAGGAGACACCGACGTAGTGGACCTTGACCGTGTCCCCGGCGGCGGCGGTCGCGCCGTCGCCCTCCCAGATGTCCTTGATCTCCAGGTCGGCCGGCGGCTCGCCGCCCGGGAAGTCGACCTCGGGCTTCTCGATGCTCACTGCAGTGTGCTCCTCATACGGGTGAAACCGCGCGGACGATGGCCCGCGCGACCCGGACAACCTACCTCGCGGCGGGCCGGGTCGCGCGGGAACCGGCTACTGCTTGGCCAGGATGTCCACGGTGAAGACGAGGGTCGAGTTGGCCGGGATCGGTCCCTGGGCCTTGTCGCCGTAGCCGTCGGCCGGCGGGACGACGAGCAGCACGCGGCTGCCGACCTTCTTGCCCTCCAGGCCCTTGGTCCAGCCCGGGATGACGCCGGCGAGCTGGAAGGTGGCCGGGGCGCCGCGGTCGTAGGAGCTGTCGAACTTCTTGCCGTCCTTCCAGAGCACGCCCTGGTACTGGACGGTCAGGGTGTCGGTGGCCTTGACGGCCTCGCCCTTGCCCTCGATGACGTAGTTGGAGACGAGCGCCTTGGGCGCGTCGGTCTTGGGCACGGTCAGCGAGGGGGCCTTGCCGTCGGTGTTGGTGCCGACCTTGGGCAGGTCCTTGTTCTCCTGGGCGACGACGGTGCCCTCGGCGGACTTCGGGATGGTGGTCGCCTTCAGGATGTCGACGACGAAGACCAGGGTGGCGCCGCCCTTGATGCTGGGCGGGGAGCCCTGCTCGCCGTAGCCGAGCTCCGGCGGGATGCCGATCTCCAGGCGGCTGCCGACCTTCTGGCCCTTCAGGCCCTGGTCCCATCCCTTGATGACCTGGCCGGCGCCGAGGGTGAGGGTGAACGGCTCGCCCCGGTCGAAGCTGTTGTCGAAGGGGGTGGTGGAGTCCCAGGTCTGACCGAGGTAGTTGACCTGGAGGGCGTCGCCGTCCTTGGTCACCGGGCCGTCGCCCTCGCTGATGACGTTGACCTTGAGTTCCTTCGGCGGGTCGCCCTCGCCCTTGGAGAGGGTCGGCTTCTCGCCGAACTTCTGGCCCGCGGTGATGGCGGGCAGCCCGTTGGTCATCGAGGCGTTATCGGAGCCCTTGGTGTCGCTGCCGCACGCCGCTGTGGTGAGCAGCAGCAGTGGGACGACGAGAAGGCCGGCAAGTCGGCGCACGTGTTCCTCAGATCTCAGACGGCACGGTAGTTGTCCGGACACTCTAGGGGACCCGCCCGTGACGTCCAGGGCCCCGCACGTCGTCCGCGCGGGGCCCCGACCTGCTCTTGTGATCGTCCTACATTCCGGCGATCAGCTTCTCCACCCGGTCGTCGACCGAGCGGAACGGGTCCTTGCACAGGACCGTGCGCTGCGCCTGGTCGTTGAGCTTGAGGTGGACCCAGTCGACGGTGAAGTCCCGGCGCTGCTCCTGGGCGCGGCGGATGAAGTCGCCGCGGAGCCGGGCCCGAGTGGTCTGCGGGGGCACGGACTTGCCCTCGAAGATCTTCACGTCGTTGCAGATCCGCGCCGCCTGCCCGTTCTTCTGGAGCAGGTAGTAGAGCCCGCGGCGGCGGTGGATGTCGTGGTACGCGAGGTCTATCTGGGCGACCCGCGGGTTCGACATGGTCATGTTGTGCTTGGCGCGGTAGCGCTCGATGAGCTTGTACTTCATCACCCAGTCGATCTCCGTCTGGATGCGGTCCAGCTCCTCCTGTTCGATCGCGTCGAGGGTGCGGCCCCACAGTTCGAGGACCTGGGCGACGGTGCCGGAGCGGATGCCGCGCCGGTCGACGAAGTCGGACGCCTTCTCGAAGTACTCGCGCTGCACCTCCAGGGCGGACGCCTCGCGGCCGCTGGCCAGGCGCACCTTGCGCTGTCCGGTGATGTCGTGGCTGACCTCGCGGATGGCCCGGATCGGGTTCTCCAGGGTCAGGTCGCGCATCACGGTGCCGGCCTCGATCATGCGCAGCACGAGGTCGGTGGCGCCGACCTTGAGGAGCATGGTCGTCTCGGACATGTTCGAGTCGCCGACGATGACGTGGAGGCGGCGGTAGCGCTCCGCGTCGGCATGCGGCTCGTCCCGGGTGTTGATGATGGGCCGGGAGCGGGTGGTGGCGGAGCTGACGCCCTCCCAGATGTGCTCGGCACGCTGGGAGACGCAGTAGACGGCGCCGCGCGGGGTCTGCAGGACCTTGCCCGCGCCGCAGATCAGCTGACGCGTGACCAGGAACGGGATGAGGATGTCCGCGAGGCGGGAGAACTCCCCGTGGCGGGCGACGAGGTAGTTCTCGTGGCAGCCGTAGGAGTTTCCGGCGGAGTCCGTGTTGTTCTTGAAGAGATAGACGTCGCCCGCGATTCCCTCCTCGTGCAGGCGGCGTTCGGCGTCCACGAGAAGACCTTCGAGAATGCGCTCGCCGGCCTTGTCGTGGGTGACGAGTTCGATCACGTCGTCGCATTCCGGTGTGGCGTATTCCGGATGCGAACCCACGTCGAGGTACAGGCGGGCGCCGTTCCGCAGGAAGACATTGCTGCTGCGGCCCCATGACACGACTCGGCGGAAGAGGTACCGCGCCACTTCGTCAGGAGACAGTCGGCGCTGTCCCCTGAACGTGCACGTGACGCCGTACTCGTTCTCCAGCCCGAAAATGCGGCGGTCCATGTCTGAACATTACGCCTGACGGCCTGTGCTGAAACCGGGTTGGACGTTCCCGTTTCGATCATTTTCCGATCAGAGGGCGTTCTTTTCGGTGTGTACGGCGGTGGCGGCGCCCCCGCTCGCGGCGTGTCGCGTGCGGCGGCCGGGCGCGTCGGGGTCGTTCAGCACCCGGCCGGTGGCCAGCAGCACCAGGAGGGCGACCAGGCCGCCGGCGCCGGCCACGGCGAATCCGGCGACGGTTCCGGCGAGTTCGACGGCGGGTCCGGCGGCGGCCGAGCCCAGGGCGGCGCCGACGCCGAAGGTGGTGACCAGCCAGGAGAACGCCTCGGTGACGGTGCCCGCCGGGGCGTGCCGGTCCACCACGATGAAGGCGCAGGCCAGGACGGGGGCGAGGAAGACGCCGGCGAGGGCCGAGAGGGCGGCCATGGCGACCGGTCCCGGGGTGAGCGTCAACGGCAGGTAGCAGAGCGCGAGCAGGGCGACCAGGACGCGGAGCCGGCGCTCCGGGGCGCCGGCCCACTGGCGGGCGCCGTAGAGCACGCCGCCGAAGAGGGCGCCGAGGCCGAGGGCGGCCATCAGCCAGCCGTAGACGGAGGGGGTGCCGCGATCGTCGGCGTAGGCGACGGCGGCCACCGTGATGGAGCCGAGGGCGAGGCCGACGAAGAAGAACGAGCCGAGCAGGGCGAGCAGCCCGGGCGAGCGCAGCGCGCCGAGCCAGTGGGCCTCGCGGGGCGCGGAGCGCCAGGCGCGGGAGGGGGCGGAGAGGACCACGGAGAGGGCGCCGAGCACGCCGATGAGGTTGATGACGAGGAGGGCGGCGGCGGGCGACCAGAGGGCGACGAGGAGGGTCACCAGGAGCGGGCCGACGGTGAACATGACCTCCTGGGCGACGGCGTCGAGGGCGTACGCACGGTGGACCCGGTCCTCGCGGCCGAGGACGCTCGGCCAGAGGGCCCGCAGGCCGCCCTCCAGGGGCGGGGTGAAGAACCCGGCGAGGACGACGGCGGCGTAGGCGAGGGGGAGGCTGCCGATGCCGACGAGGGCGAACAGGGCCATGCCGAGGGCGGAGAGGACGGCGGCGGGCAGCTGGACGCGCGGCTGGCCCTTGAGGTCGACGGCCCGGCCGAGGAGGGGCTGTCCGACGGCGTTGGCGAGGCCGTAGGCGGCGACGAGGCCGCCCGCGAGGGTGTAGCCGCCGCCCTGGTCGCGGACGAAGAGCGTCATGGCGACGGGGCCGGTGCCGTTGGGCAGCCGGCCGACCAGGGTGCCGGTGAGCAGGCGGAGCGCGTGTGGCGCCCGCAGGATGTCGCGGTAGCCGCCGTGCGCCGTGGCCATGCGGGTCTCCCCTCCGTCGGCTCACGCCGAGGTTTTACGTATAACGTCCGAGGTCATACGTACCATGGCGGCGGTACGCCGGTCCACCCGGCGCCCCTCGTCACCGACCCGGCGACCGGCCGGACACGCCCCCGCGGAGGCCCCGTGCACACCCCCGAGCCCAGTACCGGCGCCCGCCCCACCAGCCGGGACGTGGCCCGTACCGCCGGGGTGTCACAGGCCACCGTTTCCCTCGTCCTCGGCGACAAATGGCGCGGGCGGGTCTCGGAGCGCACCGCCGACACCGTCCGGGCTGCCGCCCGCGAGCTCGGCTACCGGCCCAACCTCGCCGCCCGCAACCTGCGCCTCGGGCGCACCCGCACCGCCCTGCTCGTCGTGCCCGCCCTCACCAACGAGTTCTTCGCCCACGTGTACACCGGCGCGGCGGCGGTCGCCGCCGACCACGGCTTCGGCGTCGTGCTCTACCCCTCCCCCGACGGCCTCGGCCCGGCCCGCGACCCCTTCGCCTCGGCCCAGGCCGCCCTGGACGGCGTGCTGGCCTCCTCGATGGCGACCGACGCCCTGGAGGCGTTCCGCGGCAGCGACCTGCCCCTCGTCATGCTCGACAGCGACCCCGCGGGCCCCGGCGCCGCCGCGCACGTCAACCTCGACGTCGCCGAGGGCATGCGGCTGGTCACGGCCCACCTGCTGGCCCTCGGCCACCGCCGCTTCCTGCACCTGGCGTCGGCGGCGCCCTCCTGGACCTTCGACGTCCGGGCCGCCACGCTCGCCGGGGCACTGCGCGGAGCCGAGGTGCGGACCGTCCGGGCGCCGCTGACCGTCGCCGCCGCGCGGGAGACCGCCGAGGCCGCCCTCGCCGCCCCCGGGCCCCGCCCCACGGCGGTGATCTGCGACGACGACATCCTCGCCGCCGGCGTCTGCAAGGCCGCCCGGCGCCTCGGCCTGCGCGTCCCGGAGGACCTGTCCGTCACCGGCTTCGACGACATGGCGCTGGCGACCGCGGTCGAGCCGGAGCTCACCACCGTCCGCCTCCCCGCCCAGGAGTTCGGCCGCCGCGGCATGGAGGCCCTCCTCGCCGTCCTGGCGGGCGAACCGGCCCGGGCGGACGTCCTGCCCGTCGAGCTGGTCCCCCGCGGCTCCACGGGCCCGGCACCGGCCGTCTGAGCCCCGGGACGCGCGGAGGGGCCCGGTCCAGCCGGACCGGGCC
>NZ_JBHYKM010000085.1:0-15990 GCF_042741435.1 Streptomyces sp. NPDC058955
GGCGCGGGGGCCGCGGGCGCGCTCTTGCGGGGCGCGAACCAGTCGCTGGGCTCCTTCGCCTTGGGCGCCTCCGCGGCGGCCTGCGGCGGCTCGGGCGCGACCGGGGCGGGAACCGGTTCCGGCTCGGGCTCCGGGGCCGGCGCGGGAGCGGGCCGCTCCGGCTCGGCGGTCGCCGCGGCGTCGTCGGCGGCGCCTGCGACGGGCTTGCGGACCACGACGGGCGGGATCGGCCGCGAACCCGGAATGTTGATGCGGATCCGGGTCGTCAGGGTGGTCTCGGTCTTCGGCTCCTCCGGCGGCGCCGCGGGCGCGCCGGGGCCCTCCTCCGGCGCGTCCTGCGTCGGGTGGAGCGACGGATACTGGCGGGATCCATAAGGCTGGGTTCCCGACGGGTAGGCGGCCCCGCCGCGCCCCTGGGCGCCGGAGGACGAACTGTCGGTCTCTCGACCAGTTTCACGACTCAAAGCAGGATCTCCCGGTTGGCTCCGCCGCCCGCTCTTGCTGATGCTCGTTCTGTCCCGGGCGGTTCGGCGGCGCGCACCACCATACTGTCCGGCGCCGCCGGTTATCCGCTCGGTGCGGACTCCGGCCGCTCACGGGTGGTCCGCGGGACGGTCTACGGGGTGTTCTGCGGCAGCCTGCTGACGGTGGCGCAGATCACAGCGGCTCCCATGCCCCCGAAGAGGAACAGCAGCTCGCCGATGCCGCCGCCGAAGAGCCCGTCGCCCTCGGGGCGGCCGAGGCTGAGCACGATGACGGCGAGGAGCCAGCCGCCGCCGGCGGCGGCGAGGCCGACCTGGTTGCCGGTGGCGCGCATGCCGCCGTAGAAGAGGGCGGCGGTGCCGAGGAGGGCGAGGAGCAGGCCGAAGGGGAGCCAGGCGGCCTGGACGAGGGCGCCGGCGGTGCCGGTGACGGCGCCGAGGAGGAAGAGGCCGGCGTAGGCGGCGTACCGGGCGGCGGGGCTGGTCATCGGGCGGTCGCCTCCTCGGGGAGGCCCGCGAAGAGGTCGGTCTCGCGCTCGCCGGCGGGGGCGCCGGAGGTGCCGCGGACGAGTTCGTAGTACTCGGTGGTGAAGAGCGGCTGGCCGAGGTCGTTGGAGAGGGCGAACCAGGGGCCGTCGACGGCGACCTGGGTGACGTGGGCGGCCATCGCGGCGCGCTTGCGGGCCGCGTACGAGGTCGCCGTGGCGAGGTCGCCGCCGTCGATCTCGGCGGTGACGCGCTCCTCGTCGACGACGCCGGGCACGTCGGCGACGGCGGCGTCCTTCGGGAAGGCGGAGCCCTCGGCGGCCAGCCGGGCGAAGCCGGCCTCGGCGACGGGGCGGGGCACCCGGTTCCAGTAGATCTTGGCGATGGTGTGGGCCGGGCCGAGGTCGGGGCGGTGGCCGGGGTCGGCGGCGAGGTCGGCGGCGCGCATGGCGACCCGGTGGGCCTGGATGTGGTCGGGGTGGCCGTAGCCGCCGTCGGGGTCGTAGGTGACGAGGACCTGGGGGCGGGTCTCGCGGATCACCTCGACGAGCGGGTCGGCGGCGGTGTCGACGTCCGTGTTCCAGAAGGCGTTCGCGCGCTCGTTCTGGGGGACGCCCATCATGCCGGAGTCGCGGAAGCGGCCCTCGCCGCCGAGGAAGCGGTGGTCGGTGACGCCGAGGGCGGCCATGGCGGCGGCGAGTTCGCCGACGCGGTGCGGACCGAGGCGGTCCTCGCGGTCGGGGGCCAGATGGGCCAGGTCGGGCGGGATGACCTCGCCCTCCTCGCCCAGGGTGCAGGTGACCAGGGTGACAAGGGCGCCTTCGGCCGCGTACCGGGCCATGGTGGCGCCGTTGTTGATCGACTCGTCGTCGGGGTGCGCGTGCACGAGGAGCAGACGACGGGCGGGGAGATCGGTCATGGCCCCACCCTACGAGGCGGGGCCGCGGGTGACCGCCCGGGTCAGAACTTGAGGCCGGCGATCATGCTCGCCACGTTGGTGGTGAGCGTGGTGATGGAGTCGGAGAGGGAGGAGCTGGCGAGGTAGAAGCCCAGGAGCGCGCAGACCACCGCATGACCGGCTTTGAGTCCGGATTTCCGGATCAGCAGGAAGACGACGATCGCCAGCAGCACCACCACGGAGATCGAGAGCGAGAGTGCCACGGCGGTTCACCTCCACCTTCGGTCGGGAATTCGAGCGGTTCGTGCGAGCGGGTCGGACAGGGTCGTGCGGGTGGTGCGTGCGCGTGGTGCGGTCCCCGGGCATGTGCCCGGGGTCCACGAGCGAGTGCATACCCACGGAGGGGCACCCACCAAGCGCTACGGATCATAACTATCCGTACCCGCGCATTGATCGGCGTACAGGCGCGCGAGGGGGCTCACAGCGCTACTTTCAGCCTTATGACCATGCCTCAGCAGTACTCGTCCGCCCCATCCGTGGGGCTCTCCTTCCCGCGTCTGCACGCCAGGACCCAGCGGTTCGGCCTGGGGGTGCCGCGCGGCTTCTCCGTCTCCCCGGACGGGGAGCGCGTCGTCTTCGTCCGTTCCGGCTCGGGCACCGACCGGACGCACCGGCTGTGGGTGCTCGACCTGCCGGCGGACGGCGGGGAGCCGGTGGAGCGGGTCGTCGCGGAGCCGTCCGCGCTGCTCGCGGGGGCCGAGGAGGAGCTCTCCCCGGAGGAGCGGGCCCGGCGCGAGCGGAGCCGCGAGGGGTCGGCGGGGATCGTCGGGTACGCGGTGGACGCGGCGGTCGAGCTGGCGGCGTTCGCCCTGTCCGGGCGGCTGTTCACGGCCGAGCTCCGGGCCGGGACGGCGCGGGAGCTGCCGGTGCCGGGCCCGGTGATCGACCCGCGGCCCGCGCCGGACGGGCGGCGGGTGGCGTATGTGTCGGGAGGTGCGCTGCGGGTGGTCGGAGCAGACGGTTCCGGTGACACGGAACTGGCGGTTCCGGAGGACGGGCACACCACGTACGGATTGGCCGAATTCATCGCCTCGGAGGAGATGGGCCGGGACCGCGGCTTCTGGTGGTCGCCGGAGTCGGACCGGCTCCTGGTGGCCCGCGCCGACGACCGCGCGGTGCGCCGCTGGTACATCGCGGACCCGGCGCACCCGGAGCGCGAGCCGCAGCGGGTGGGGTACCCGGCGGCGGGGACGCCCAACGCGGAGGTGCGGCTCTTCCTGTACGGCCTCGACGGGTCCCGTACCGAGGTGGTGTGGGACCGCGAGCGGTTCCCCTACCTCGCGCGCGTGCACTGGTCCTCGGCGGGCGCGCCGCTGCTGCTGGTGCAGGCGCGGGACCAGCGGAGCGGACGGGTGCTCGCGGTGGACACCGTGGCGGGCACCACCGCGACCGTGCGGGAGGAGGCGGATCCGGCCTGGCTGGAGCTGCTGCCGGGAGTGCCGTGCTGGTCGCCGGACGGGCGGCTGGTGCGGGTCGGCGACGAGAGCGGGGCGCGGGCGCTGACCGTGGGCGAGGAGCGGCTGACGGACGCCTCGCTGCACGTGCGGGCGGTGCTCGACGTGGGTGCGGACGACGTGCTGGTGACGGCGTCGGCGGGCGAGGCGGCGGCGGAGCCGGAGACCGGCGAGGCGCATGTGTACCGGGTGTCGGCCCGGGGCGTGGAGCGGGTCTCGGAGGGCGCGGGCTGGCACGGGGCGGTGCGCTGCGGCGCGGTGACCGTGCTGGTGTCCGCGCGGCCGGAGACGGCGGGCGCGGTGGCGCGGGTGCTGCGCGACGGGAAGCGGGTGGCGGTGGTCGGCTCGTCCGCGGTCGAACCGCCGCTGCGGGCCCGGCCGGTGTTCACGGAGGCGGGTGAGCGGCGGATCCCCTGCGCGGTGCTGCTGCCGTCCTGGTACGAGGCGGGGCAGGGGCCGCTGCCGGTGCTGATGGATCCGTACGGCGGTCCGCACGGGCCCCGGGTGGTGGCCGCGCACAACGCGCACCTGACCTCGCAGTGGTTCGCCGAGCAGGGCTTCGCGGTGGTGGTGGCGGACGGCCGGGGCACGCCGTGGCGGTCGCCGGCCTGGGAGAAGGCGGTGCTGCGGGACTTCACGGTGACGCTGGACGACCAGGTGGCGGCGGTACGGGCGCTGGCGGAGCGGTTCCCGCTGGACCTGGGCCGGGTGGCGGTGCGGGGCTGGTCGTTCGGCGGCTATCTGGCGGGGCTCGCCGCGCTGCGGCGGCCCGACGTCTTCCACGCGGCGGTGGTGGGGGCGCCGGTGACCGACTGGCGGCTGTACGACACCCACTACACCGAGCGGTACCTGGGCACCCCGGAGGCCGAACCCGAGGTGTACGCGGCGCAGTCGCTGCTCACCGACGACGGTCTGGCGGCGCCGGAGGAGCCGGTCCGCCCGATGATGATCGTGCACGGCCTGGCGGACGACAACGTGGTGGTGGCGCACGCGCTGCGGCTGTCGTCGGCGCTGCTCGCGGCGGGCCGGCCGCACGAGGTGCTGCCGCTGTCGGGGGTGACGCACATGACCCCGCAGGAGCAGGTGGCGGAGAACCTGCTGCTGCTCCAGGTCGACTTCCTGAAGCGGTCGCTGGGCGGCTTCCCGGATCACCAGCCGGGCGGGCGCGGGTAGGGCGGCGGCGGGGTCGCCGCCGGGGTCCAGGGTGCGGGTGCGGCGTCGGGGGCGCCGCGCCCGGCCAGCAGGGCGAGGACGGCGGCCCCGGCGAGCACCGCGTAGCCGGAGGTGACGAGGCCGGGGACGTCGATCTCGGGGGCGGTGACGTACCAGACGTCGTAGTGGAGGTGGACGCGGACCAGCCGGGCGACCTCGGCGAGGCCGGTCGCGAGGAGGAGGCCGCCGGCGAGGACGCCGAGGGGGCGGGTGTGCCGCGCGGCGCCGAGGGCGGAGCCGGCGGCGGTCAGGTACAGGGCGACGAGGACGAGCGCGAGCCAGCCGGGCGGTACGCCGAGCGCGGCGCCGAGGAAGGACCGGCCGCCGGTGAAGCGGTCGACGGCGAACCGGGGGTCGACCCGGCCGATCCAGCGGACCTCCTGGACGAACAGGACGAGGACCGCGGCGATGAGCAGCAGGCCGGCGGCGACGGCCGGTCCGCGGCGCGGCCGGGTGGGGGTGCGCTCCTCGGGGGCGGCCGGCGGGCGGCGGCCGGCGAGGGCGGTGACGAGGAGGCCGGCGGCGAGGGCGAGTTCGGTCAGGGCGGTGACGAGGGGGCCGGTGCCGTGGGTCCAGAGGCCGGGGAGGCGGACGGCGAGGGTGACGGCGCCGGTGGCGGCGAGCGCCCCGGCGGCGTGCCGGGAGCGGAGGGCGGCGAGGGCGGTGCCGGCGGCGGCGAGGCAGAGGACCGGGTCGAGCAGGGTGGTGGCCGCCCGGGTCCGGGAGAGCCGGAAGCGGTCGCCGGCCCAGTACCAGAACAGGTCCTCGGGCGAGCCGAGGGCGGCGAGGTCGCGCAGGATCCAGACGAAGGGGACGAGGGCGAGTCCGGCGGCGAGGGCGGCCCCGGTGAGACGTGCCGGTCGTGTCACAGTCACGCGGCCGATACTCACGGTCAGGGGCGGCCGAAACAAGCGGTTCCGGGCAAGGGGCGGGGTGGAGGTGACGGAGTAACGGCCGGGGGGGGGGCCGGGGGGCCCCCCCGCCGCAGGCGCCCGCCCGGCCGCACCGTGAGCGCGTGTCATTTTTAGTGTTTATGATCGGATTTGCCGCGGGCTCCGGGGAGCCCCGCCGGCCGACGGCACCCGCACGGCCGCACGTTCAGCAGGATCCAATTTCCGTATATCGGATCCGATTCCCCGCGGTTGCGGGGGCGTTAAAGGGTCTTGGGGCTGCCCGGCTCCTCCGGGCCCTCCCCGGTGTCCCGCTCGGCCGCCGCCTCGTCGGCCTCGGCCACCTCCACCGCCTCGGCCTCCGCGGCCGCCTCCGACTCCGCCTCGGCGGCCGCCTCCGCCGGGGCCGGGCCGTCCTCCAGCGGCTCCGGGTGGGCGAGCGCCTCCTCCGGCGGGACCACCTGCTTCTCCTCCGCGAAGTGGCAGGCCGAGTCGTGCTTGGCGGGGCTGTCGGTGAGGCGGAAGACGGCCGGGACGGCGAGCAGCGGGACCTCCAGCTCGCACCGCTCCTGCGCCTTCCAGCAGCGGGTGCGGAAGCGGCAGCCGGAGGGGATGTTGGCCGGGGAGGGCACGTCGCCGGTGAGGATGATCCGCTCGCGGTGGGCCCGGGCCTCGGGGTCCGGCACGGGCACGGCGGAGAGCAGCGCCTGGGTGTAGGGGTGGGTGGGGTGGTCGTAGATCTGGGCGTCGGTGCCGATCTCCACGATCCGGCCGAGGTACATGACGCCGACGCGGTCCGAGATGTGCCGCACGATCGACAGGTCGTGGGCGATGAAGACGTACGAGAGGGAGAACTCGGACTGGAGGGCGTCGAGGAGGTTGACGACCTGGGCCTGGACGGAGACGTCGAGGGCGGAGACCGGCTCGTCGGCGACGATGATCTCGGGCTGGAGCGCGAGGCCGCGGGCGATGCCGATGCGCTGGCGCTGGCCGCCGGAGAACTGGTGCGGGTAGCGGTTGATGTACTCGGGGTTGAGGCCGACGACGTCGAGGAGGTCCTGCACCTTGCGGCGCCGGTTCCCCTTGGGCGCGACCTCGGGGTGGATCTCGTACGGCTCGCCGATGATGTCGCCGACCGTCATGCGCGGGTTGAGCGAGGTGTACGGGTCCTGGAAGACCATCTGGATGTTGCGGCGGACGGCCTTGAGGGCGCGCGGGGACATCCTGGTGATGTCCTCGCCCTTGTACTTGATGGAGCCGGAGGTCGGCCGCTCCAGGTTGACCAGCATCTTCGCGACGGTGGACTTGCCGCAGCCGGACTCGCCGACGATGCCGAGGGTCTCGCCGGCGGCGAGCTCGAAGTCGACGCCGTCGACCGCCCTGACCGCGCCGACCTGCTTCTTGAAGAGGATGCCCTGGGTGAGCGGGTAGTGCTTGTGCAGGTCCCGGACCTCGAGAATCGCCTCAGCCATGGAGGCACTCCTTCCAGAAGTGGCAGGCGCTGGTGCGCGGGACGGGCGACTCGGTGACCTCGTACAGCGGGGGCACGTCGGTCCGGCAGACGTCCTGGGCCATCGGGCAGCGCGGGTTGAAGGCGCAGCCGGGTGGGATGGCGAGCAGGTTGGGCGGCAGGCCCTTGATCGCGTACAGCTCCTGGCCCTTCTGGTCCAGGCGCGGGATCGAGTCGAGCAGGCCGCGGGTGTAGGGGTGGGCGGGCGCCTTGTAGATCTCGTGGACGGGGGCCTTCTCGACGATCCGGCCGGCGTACATGACGGCGATGTTGTCGGCGACGTCGGCGACCACGCCGAGGTCGTGGGTGATGAGGATGAGGCCCATGTTGAGCTCGCGCTGCAGCTCGGCGAGGAGGTCCATGACCTGGGCCTGGACGGTGACGTCGAGGGCGGTGGTGGGCTCGTCGGCGATGATCAGCTCGGGTTCGAGGGCGAGCGCCATCGCGATCATGATGCGCTGGCGCATGCCGCCGGAGAACTGGTGGGGGTACTGGCCGACGCGTTCCTTGGCGGCGGGGATGCGGACCCGGTCCATCAGCTCGACGGCCCGGGTCCTGGCGTCCTTCTTGCTCATCCCCTTGTGGACGACGAACATCTCGCCGAGCTGTTCGCCGACGCTGAGGACGGGGTTGAGGGAGGACAGCGCGTCCTGGAAGATCATCGCCATCTTGGCGCCGCGGACCTTCCTGCGCTCCTCCTCCTTGAGCGTGAGCAGGTCCTGCCCCTGGAAGAGGATCTCGCCGCCGGTGATCTTCCCGGGGGGCATGTCGAGGATGCCCATGATGGCCTGGGCGGTGACCGACTTGCCGGAGCCGGACTCGCCGAGGACGGCGAGGGTCTCCCCCGCGTCCACGGAGTAGTCGACGCCGTTGACCGCCTTGGCCACCCCGTCGCGGGTGTGGAACTCCACGTGCAGGTCGCGCACTTCGAGCAGCATGGGTCCCTACCTCAGCTTCGGGTCGAGGGCGTCGCGGACGGCGTCGCCGAGCATGATGAAGGCGAGCACGGTGATGGCCAGCGCGCCGGAGGGCCACAGCAGCATGTGCGGGGCGTTGCGGATGTAGGGCGAGGCCGAGGAGATGTCGATGCCCCAGGAGACCGTCGGCGGCTTCAGGCCGACGCCGAGGAAGGACAGGGTCGCCTCCAGGGCGATGTAGGTGCCGAGGGCGATGGTGGCGACGACGATGACGGGCGCGACCGCGTTGGGCGCGATGTGCCGCAGCAGCATCCGGGAGTTGGAGGCGCCGAGCGCGCGGGCGGCCTGCACGTAGTCGTTCTGTTTGGCGGTGATCACCGAGCCGCGGGCGATGCGGGAGAGCTGCGGCCAGCCGAGCAGCACCATGAAGCCGATGACGGGCCACACGGTGTTGTTGCTGACGACGGAGAGCAGGACCAGGCCGCCGAGGACGACGGGGATGGCGAAGAAGATGTCGGTGATCCGGGAGAGGACGCCGTCCCAGGCGCCGCCGAAGAAGCCGGCGAGGCCGCCGAGGACGGCGCCGAGCAGGGTCACGCCGAGGGTGGCGAAGACGCCGACCTGGATGGAGGCCCTGGCCCCGTAGACGGTCCGGGTGTAGACGTCGCAGCCCTGCCCGTTGAAGCCGAAGGGGTGGCCGGGCTGGGAGCCCTCCTGCGCCTTGGAGAGGTCGCAGTCGAGGGGGTCGCCGGAGGCGATCAGGGACGGCCAGATCGCGATGATCACCAGGAAGAGGATGATCAGCCCGGAGACGATGAAGATCGGGTTGCGGCGCAGGTCGTGCCAGGCGTCCGACCAGAGAGAGCGGGGCTTGTTGTCGGGTCCGGTGCCCTGGGGGCCGCCGGGCGTCTTCTCCAGGGTCTCGGCCTCGTCCATGGCGAGGTCGGTGGCCCCGCCGGCGCCGGTCGCGGCGATCGCGCGACCCTCTTCCAGCGGTTCGAGCGGCTCAGGCATAGCGAATCCTCGGGTCAAGGACGGCGTACAGGAGGTCCACCAGGAGGTTGGCCAGCAGGAAGATCAGGACGAGGATGGTCACGAAGCCGACCACGGTCTGGGTGTTCTGCCGGACGATGCCCTGGTAGAGCTGGTAGCCGACGCCGTGGATGTTGAAGATCCGTTCGGTGACGATGGCCCCGCCCATGAGCGCGCCGACGTCGGCGCCGATGAAGGTGACCACCGGGATGAGGCTGTTGCGCAGCAGGTGGCGGCTGATGACCCGGCGGCGCGGGAGGCCCTTGGCGACGGCGGTGCGGACGTAGTCGGCGCGCTTGTTCTCGGCGATCGAGGTGCGGGTGAGCCGGGTGACGTAGGCGAGCGAGACCGAGGCGAGCACCAGGCCGGGGACGATCAGCTCGTCGAAGGTGGCGGCGGGCGAGACGGCCGGCTCGATCCAGCCCCACTTCACGCCGAGCAGCAGCTGGACCAGCAGGCCGGTGACGAAGGTGGGGACGGAGAGGACGACCAGGGTCAGCAACAGGACGGTGGTGTCGATGGGGCGGCCGCGCTTGAGGCCGGTGATGACGCCGAGGCTGATGCCGATGACGATCTCGAAGAGGATGGCGACGATGGTGAGCCGGATGGTGACCGGGAAGGCGGTGGCCATCAGCTCGGTGACCGGCTGGCCGTTGAAGGCGGTGCCGAAGTCGCCGGTGAAGACGTTGCCCATGTAGGTCAGGTATTGCTGCCAGACGGGCTTGTCGAGGCCGAACTCCTCCCTCAGCCGGGCGGCGGTGGCCGGGTCGCAGGCGCGGTCGCCGCAGAGTCCGGCGATGGGATCGCCCATCACGTTCACCATCAGGAAGATCAACAGCGTGGCGCCGAAGAAGACCGGGATCATCTGCAGCAGCCGCCGGATCACGTATCGACCCACGGAAACCTCCAGGGAGGGGGAAGACGTACGGCCCGGCGCGGGGGTCCGCGTGCCGGGCCGTGCGTCACCGGCCTACGACGACGTCACTTGACCTTGATCTCGTTGTAGACGGGGACGCTGAACGGGTTGAGGGCGACGTTCTCGACCCGGTCGGAGTAGCCGGCGCTGCCGTTCTGGTACCAGAGCGCGATCGCGCCCATGTCGTCGCGGAGGACCTCCTCGGCCTGCTGGAAGAGCCCGACGGCCTTCTTGATGTCGGTCTCCGCGTTGGCCTGGTCGACGAGCTTGTCGAACTCGGCGCTGGTGTACTTGCCGTCGTTGGACGAGGCGTTGGTGTAGTACAGCGGCTGCAGGAAGTTCTGGATCAGCGGGTAGTCCATCTGCCAGCCGGCCCGGAAGGGGCCGTCGAGCTTCTGGGTGGTGACCTGGTTGCGGTAGTCGGCGAAGGTGCCGATGGGGTTGCCGACGCAGGCCTTGTTGTCGCCGAGGGCCCGGTTGATGGAGTTGCAGACGGCGTCCACCCATTCCTTGTGGGAGCCGGTGTCGGCGTTGTACGAGATCTTCATCGTGCCGCCGGGGATGCCGCCGCCCTCGGCGACCAGCTTCTTCGCCTCGGCCGCGTCGTACTTGCAGAAGTCGCCGCAGATGTCCTTGAAGCCGCCCTCCTCGCCGAGGACCGGGGAGGTCCAGTCGACGGCGGGCGTGCGGGTCTTCTGGAAGATCGTCTCGGTGATCTGGTCGCGGTCGATGGCCATCGACAGGCCCTGGCGGAGCTTCTCCTGGCCCGGCTTGTTCCACGCTTCGTCGTAGAACGGGAAGGAGAGGGTCTGGATGATGCCGGCCGGGGTGTTGATGTACCGGTCGCCGAGGTCCGCCGAGACGTTCTTGAGCTGGGCGGCGGGGACGTCGTCGACGAGGTCGAGGTTGCCGGCGATCAGGTCGGTGTACGCGGTGTTGTTGTCCGTGTAGACCTTGAGGGTGATGCCGCCGTTCTGGGCCTTGTCCGCTCCGGGGTAGCCGTCCCAGCGCTTGAGCTCCATCTGGGAGCCCTTGGCGTACGAGTCGATGGTGTACGGGCCGTTGCCGACGGGCTTCGACAGCCAGCCCGCGTGGTCGTCGAAGAATGACTTCGGGAGCGGGGCGAAGGCGGCGTAGCCGAGAGTGTCGGGGAAGGTCGAGAACTTCTGGGTGAGCTTCACCGTGAAGGTCTGCGGGCCGGTGACCTTGAGGCCGGACATGGTCTCGGCGGTGGGCTCGCCCTTGTCGGGGTGGACCTTGTCGTACCCCTCGATGTAGCCGAAGAAGTAGGCGTTCTTCTGGTTGTTCTTCAGGTGGGCGCCGTAGTTCCAGGCGTCGACGAAGGACTGGGCGGTGACCTTCTCGCCGTTGGAGAAGGTCCAGCCGTCCTTGACGGTGATGGTGAAGTTGGTCGAGTCGGTGGTCTCGATCTTCTCGGCGAGCATGTCCTTGGCCTCGCCGGTCTTCGGGTCGTACTCCTTGAGACCGCGGAAGATCATCGAGAGGACCTTGCCGCCCTGGACCTCGTTGGTGTTCGCCGGCTCCAGCGGGTTCTGCGGGTCTCCCCAGGAGGAGCTCACGATGCCGTCGGCCCCTCCGCCGCCGCTGTCGTCACCGCCGCCGCATGCGGTCGCCGCGAGGGCGACGGCGGTGGCCAGTGCGGCCCACTTGGCGTGCGTGGCTCCGCGCATGGAGTGCCTCCCGATTGTCCTAAGCGTGACTTAGGGCCCAATATCACCCGATATTGACGGAGGTGCACTTTTACGGCGTCCGAGCGAGGCAGGGGGTACGGGAGCGGACGCCGCGGACGCGGAAGGGCCCCCCGCACCCGGCGGGGGTGCGAGGGGCCCTGGTCCTTCGGGCCGTCACGGTCGGTCAGCCCGCGTGGACGACGTCCCGCTCCTCGGCGAAGTGGCACGCCGACTCGTGGGCCGCGAGGGTGTCCTGGCCGCGGAAGCGCTCCGGGATCGCGAGCACCGGCTGCTCCGTGGCGCACTTGTCCTGCGCCTTCCAGCACCGGGTGCGGAAGCGGCAGCCCGACGGCGGGTTGGCCGGCGAGGGCACGTCGCCCGTGAGGATGATGCGGTCACGGTTGTCGCGGGCCGTCGGGTCCGGCACCGGCACCGCGGAGAGCAGCGCCTGGGTGTACGGGTGCGTGGGGTGGTCGTAGATCTCCTCGTCCGTACCGATCTCGGCGAGCTTGCCGAGGTACATGACGCCCACGCGGTCCGAGATGTGCCGGACGATCGACAGGTCGTGCGCGATGAAGATGTAGGACAGGTTGAACTCGTCCTGGAGCTTCTCCATCAGGTTGATGACCTGCGCCTGGACGGAGACGTCCAGGGCCGAGACCGGCTCGTCGCAGATGATGATCTCCGGGTTGAGCGCGAGGCCTCGGGCGATGCCGATGCGCTGGCGCTGACCGCCGGAGAACTGGTGCGGGTACCGGTTGATGTACTCCGGGTTCAGACCGACGACGTCGAGGAGCTCCTGCACCTTGCGGCGCCGGTCGCCCTTCGGGGCCACCTCGGGGTGGATCTCGAAGGTCTCGCCGATGATGTCGCCGACCGTCATGCGCGGGTTCAGCGAGGTGTACGGGTCCTGGAACACCATCTGGATGTTGCGGCGGACGGCCTTCAGCGCGCGGCCGGACAGCCGGGTGATGTCCTGGCCCTTGTAGAAGACCTCGCCCGCGGTGGCCCGCTCCAGGTTCATCAGGAGCTTGGCGACCGTGGACTTGCCACAGCCGGACTCGCCCACGATGCCGAGGGTCTCGCCCTGGTAGAGGTCGAAGGAGACCCCGTCCACGGCCTTGACCGCGCCGACCTGCTTCTTGAAGAGGATGCCCTGCGTCAGCGGGAAGTGCTTCTGCAGGTTGCGCACCTGGAGGATCGGCTCGCCGCGCTGGATCGGGGCGTCGAGAGCCGCGGCCACGGCCTCGTCGTTCTTGCTGAGGTCAGCCATGGATCGTCTCCTTCCAGAAGTGGCAGGCGCTCTTGCGGCCCGGCAGATCCGCGCCGTCCTGCTCGGTGACCGGCACCAGGGCCGGGATCTCCGTACGGCAGAGGTCGGTGGCCTTGGGGCAGCGCGGGTTGAAGGCGCAGCCCGTCGGGACCTTGAGCAGGTTCGGCGGCAGGCCCTTGATCGCGTACAGCTCCTGGCCCTTCTGGTCCAGGCGCGGGATCGAGTCGAGCAGGCCTCGGGTGTACGGATGCGCCGGGCGGGCGTACAGCTCGTGCACGGGCGCCTGCTCGACGATGCGGCCGGCGTACATCACGGCGATCTTGTCCGCGACGTCGGCGACGACGCCGAGGTCGTGGGTGATCAGGATCAGACCCATGTTGTACTCGCGCTGGAGCTCCGCGAGGAGGTCCATGACCTGGGCCTGGACCGTCACGTCGAGGGCCGTGGTCGGCTCGTCGGCGATGATCAGGTCGGGCTCCAGGGCGAGCGCCATGGCGATCATGATGCGCTGGCGCATACCGCCGGAGAACTGGTGGGGGTAGTCGCTGACCCGCGCCTTGGCGGCGGGGATCTTGACCTTGTCCATCAGCTCGATGGCCTTGCGCTGGGCGTCCTTCTTGGACAGGCCCTGGTGGACCCGGAACATCTCGCCGAGCTGGTAGCCGACGGAGAGGACCGGGTTCAGCGAGGAGAGCGCGTCCTGGAAGATCATCGCGATCTTGCGGCCGCGGATCTTCCGGCGCTCCTCGTCGGACATCTTGAGCATGTCCTCGCCGCGGAACAGGATCTCGCCCTGCGGGATCTTGCCGGGCGGCATGTCGAGGATGCCCATGATGGCCTGGGCGGTGACGGACTTGCCGGAGCCGGACTCGCCGAGGACGGCGAGGGTCTCGCCGGCGTCGACCGAGTAGTTGACTCCGTTGACCGCCTTGGCCACACCGTCACGGGTGTGGAACTCGACGTGCAGGTCCTTGACTTCGAGCAGCGGTCCGTTGTGCTCGCCGCTCTCTCGCGGCGCCGGGACGGACGCGGTCTTGTTGATGGTGCTCACGGTTTACGCCCTCCTCAGCGCAGCTTGGGGTCGAGGGCGTTGCGAACGGCTTCGCCGAGCATGATGAACGCCAGGACGGTGAGGCTCAGCATGATCGACGGGTACAGCAGGATGTGCTGCGACGTACGGATCGCCTGAACACCGGCGGAGATGTCGAGGCCCCACGAGACGGTCGGGGAGGCGAATCCGAGACCGAGGTAGGACAGGGTCGCCTCGGCCGAGATGTAGCCGCCGAGCGCGATGGTGGCGACGACGATCACGGGGGCCATGGCGTTCGGCAGGATGTGCCGGAAGAGGATCCGGGTGGTGCCGGCGCCGAGGGCCTTGGCGGCGTGGACGTAGTCGGCCTGCTTGACCGTGATCACGGCGCCGCGCATGACGCGGGCCATCTGCGTCCAGCCGAGGAAGGCGAGGGCGAAGACGACGACCATGATGGTGCGCTCGGTGAACGCCTGCAGGACGACCATGGCGCCGAGCAGGAAGGGGATGCCGAAGAAGATGTCGGTGACCCGGGAGAGCAGCGCGTCGATCCAGCCGCCGAAGTAGCCGGCGATCATGCCCATGATGCCGCCGACGACGGTGACGATCAGGGTGACGAGGATGCCGACGATGACCGAGGCACGGGTGCCGTAGATCAGGCGGGCGTAGACGGAACGGCCCTGGATGTCGTAGCCGAGCCAGCCCTCGGAGCCGATGTTGCCCAGCTCCGGCTTGCCGACGTAGTGCTTCACCAGGTCGCCCGCGGTGGGCGAGGCGCTGGTGAACATCCCCGGGAACGCCGCGATGAGCAGCAGGAAGAAGATGAGCACCGACGACACGATGAAGTACGGGTTGCGGCGCAGGTCGCGCCAGGCGTCGCCCCACAGCGAGCGGGGCTTGTCCTGCTTGGCCTGGGGCGCGGGGGCGTCCACCGAGGGGGTGGCGACGGCGGCCGCGTCCGCGGTCTTGGTCACGTCAGGCATACCGGATCCTCGGGTCCAGGACCGCGTACAGCAGGTCGATGAGCAGGCTGGTGACGAGGTAGACGACCACCAGCACGGTGACGAGGCCGACGAGGGTGGAGCCCTCGCGGCGGGTGATCGACTCGTAGATCAGACCACCGACACCCTTGACGTTGAAGAGGCCTTCGGTGACGACCGCACCGCCCATGAGGGCGCCGATGTCGGTGCCGAGGAAGGTGATGACGGGGATCATCGAGTTGCGCATCAGGTGGACGCCGATGATGCGGCGCTTCGGCAGGCCCTTGGCGACGGCCGTGCGCATGTAGTCGGCGCGCAGGTTCTCGGCCATCGAGGTGCGGGTGAGCCGCGCCACATAGGCAAGTGAGAGACCACCGAGGACGATGGCCGGAGCGATCATCTCGGAGAACAGTTGGTCGTTGCTGACGTTCGGCTGGATCCATTCGAGCTGGAAGGCGAACACCATCTTGATGATGAAGCCGAGCACGAAGACCGGGATCGAGATGATCAGCAGGGTGAAGATCAGGATCGCGTTGTCGGCGAGCCGGCCGGCACGGAGGCCGGCGATGATGCCGAGGCCGATGCCGAAGATGAGCTCGAACGCGAAGGCCATGGCCGCCAGTTGAATGGTGACGGGGAACGCGTCGCCCAGCACTTCGGTCACGGGGCGATCGTTGCGGATCTGCGTCCCGAAGTCGAAGTGAAGGATGATGCCGCTCATGTAGTCCCAGTACTGCTTCCACAGTGGCTGGTCGAGACCGAGCTTGTGTCTGATCGCCTCGATGGTCGACGGGCTGGCGCCCTTGTCGCCGAACAGGCCGGCCACGGGGTCGCCGGGCAGGCTGTAGACCATGAGGAAGATCAGCAGGGTTGTCCCGAAGAAGACCGGGATCATCTGGAGCAGTCGTCGTGCGACATAGCGCCCCATCATGCCTCCGTTGAGATGTGACGGCCGCAGCCGACGGGCCCTCCCCCGGCATGGCTGCCCGGTTTCGGACAGCGTGATGCCACGGAAGGGCCCCCCAGCCACTGCGTAAGGCACCGTCACGGGGGGGGGGGGTGGCCCCCCCACCCCCGGGGCCGCCGGCGGACCGCCGGGGGGTGTGTGTGTTGGTGTGCACCACCCCCGGCCGCGGGGGGGGGGCGCGCGCGCGGGCGG
>NZ_JBHYKM010000085.1:16000-18174 GCF_042741435.1 Streptomyces sp. NPDC058955
TTTTTTTTAATACCGCTGTGTGTGCGCCCGGGGTTCCCCCCGCGCCCCCCCCCCCCCCTGCGTTTCACCGCCCGCCCGGTGAATCGCACCCCCCCCCCCCCCCCCCCACGGCATGCGGACTACGCTCGGGTGATTACTTCTGCTTGACCTCGACGCCGGTCAGGATCGGGTCGCCGTCCTGGCCGTACGCCACACCGGAGACGTTCTCCGAGTAGCCCGCGTTGACCTTGTAGTACCAGAGCGGGATGGACGGCATGTAGTTCACCAGGTCCTTCTCGATCGCCTGGTACTCCTTCACCGAGTCCTCGAGGGTCTTGGCGGAGTCGGCCTTGGCGATCTTGGCGTCCAGCTCCTTGTTGGAGAAGCCGCCCTGGTTGCCGCCCGCACCCGTGCGGAACAGGTCCGAGATGAAGTTGGCGTTCACCGGGTAGTCGAGCACCCAGCCGGAACGGTACAGGGACTTGACCTGCTGGTTCTTACGAGCCTGGAGGTCGGCCTGGAAGTCCGGCTTGCCGTCGCCGACGCACTCGACGTTGGTGGCCTGGGTGATGGAGTTGCAGACAGCCTCCACCCACTCCTTGTGACCGCCGTCGGCGTTGTACTGGATGGAGATCTTGTTGTTCGGGACGCCGCCGCCGGCCTTGATGAGCTCCTTGGCCTTGGCGGGGTCGAACTTGGTGACCTCGACCGCGTTCGGCTGGTAGCCGAGCACGCCCTGGGCGACCCAGCCGGTGGCGGGCTCGCGGGTGCCGTTGAGCACCGTCTTGGTGATCGTGGCGCGGTCGATGGCCATCGACAGGCCCTGGATGACCTTCGGGTCGACCTGCTTCGGCTTCTTCCACTGGTCGGCGTAGAAGGCGACGGCGATCGTCTGGATCGAGGAGTACGGCTGGTCCACGGCGCGGTCGCCGAGGTCCGTGCGGTAGACCGGGAGGTCCTTCGGGGCGATCTGACGCAGGACGTCGACGTTGCCCGACTTCAGGTCCTCGTACGCGGCCTCGAGGGTGGTGTAGTTCTTGAAGACCACACCGCCGTTCTTCGCCTTGTTCGGGCCGGTGTAGCCGTCGTAACGGACGATCTCGATCTGCTTCTTGTGGTCCCAGCTCTTGAACTTGTAGGGACCGTTGCCGACCGGCTTCTGGCCCGCGGCCTCGGGGTCCTTGAAGAAGGACTCCGGGAGCGGGGCGAAGGAGATGTAGGCGAGCTTGTGGGCGAAGTACGGAACCGGCTTCGCGAGCTCGATGGTGAAGGTGTTCTCGTCGAGGACCTTCAGGCCGTCGAGGGTCTTGGAGGTGGGCTTGGCGCCCTCCGCCTCCGGGTGGACCTTCTCGAAGCCCTTGATGTCGGCGTACCAGGAGGCGAGGCCCTGGGCGTTCTCGACGTTGGCGTTCCAGTTCCACGCGTCCACGAAGGACTTGGCGGTGACCGGGGTGCCGTCGTGGAACTTCCAGCCCTTCTTGAGCTTGACGGTCCACAGCTTCGAGTCGGTGGTGGTGACCGACTCGGCGTTGATCATCTCGAGCGAGCCGTCGGCCTTGTAGTCGACGAGCGTCGAGAACAGACCGGCCATGACGATCGAGCCGTTGGACTCCATCGTGTCACCGGTGAGCAGCGGCTTCTCCGGCTCGCCGACCTCGATGGAGAAGATGCCGTTCGGGTCGGTCTTGCCCCCGGCGTCCGTGCCCTTGTCGTCCTTGCCCCCGCCACAGGCGGTCGCAGCCAGGGCGACGATGATCGCGCCCGCTACCCACTTGGCGCTCTTGGCACCGCGCATGGGTTTCCTCCTCATGAGTCCACTTGTCACTACAAGAAGGGCACTTCGAGACCTGCCGACACCCCTGACGGCGTTGATCCCCCGGTACCCCGAGTGTGCTCGTGAGTCGGCACTCCCCACAGTGCGTGACCCATTGACCCGAGCTCAATGGAGCCAACTATTAAGTACGTCCGGGCTGTAAACCACACTTAAGTGGTCTCGTTTTGACAACATCACCTTGGCCGCTAAGACCGAAATCCGGACAAAGTGAGCACAGACAGACACCCCCGAAACGGACCGTTAACACACGTACCGGAGAGCGATGACCGGATTCCGGACACCTGGCCGGGGCAATGCGTTTGACGAAAAGGGCCTGGCCACTCGCACATGGTGCGAGTGGGCAGGGCCGGGGGGTGTTTTT
>NZ_JBHYKM010000085.1:18184-36542 GCF_042741435.1 Streptomyces sp. NPDC058955
ACCCGCTCCTGCGCTAATCACTCAACTTTCATTCGTTTGCCCACTCACACCCCCCCGTCCCCGACCTTATCAACCCCCCGTTGTTGGTGCCGCTCTTGACCGCCCCCCCCGCGCCCAGGCCCTTCGTGTGAGATGCGGCTCAGCCGATCCCGGGGTTCATCCGCCGGCCGCCGGGCCGACGGAGCCTCAGGCGTTCTTGGCGCGCGAGGCGGAGCGGCTGCGCTCCTTCTGGTCCAGGACGACCTTGCGGATGCGGACGGCCTCCGGGGTCACCTCGACGCACTCGTCGTCGCGGCAGAACTCCAGGGACTGCTCCAGGGAGAGCTTGCGCGGCGGGACGATCGCCTCGAACGAGTCGGCCGACGAGGACCGCATGTTCGTGAGCTTCTTCTCCTTGGTGATGTTCACGTCCATGTCGTCGGAGCGCGAGTTCTCGCCGACGATCATGCCCTCGTACACCTCGGTGCCGGGGTCGGTGAACAGGACGCCGCGCTCCTGGAGGTTGGTCATCGCGAAGGCGGTGACGGCACCCGCGCGGTCGGCGACCAGCGAACCGTTGTTACGGGTCTGGAGCTGGCCGAACCACGGCTCGTGGCCCTCGTGGATGGAGTGGGCGATGCCCGTGCCGCGGGTGTTGGTGAGGAACTCGGTACGGAAGCCGATCAGGCCGCGGGACGGCACGACGAACTCCATGCGGACCCAGCCGGAGCCGTGGTTCGACATGTTGTCCATGCGGCCCTTGCGGACGCCCATGAGCTGGGTGACGGCACCCATGTGCTCCTCGGGCACGTCGACCGTGAGGCGCTCGACGGGCTCGTGGATCTTGCCGTCGACCTCCTTGGTGACGACCTGGGGCTTGCCGATGGTGAGCTCGAAGCCCTCGCGGCGCATCTGCTCGACCAGGATGGCGAGCGCGAGCTCACCGCGGCCCTGGACCTCCCAGGCGTCCGGGCGCTCGGTGTCGAGGACGCGGAGCGAGACGTTGCCGATGAGCTCGCGGTCCAGGCGGTCCTTCACCTGGCGGGCGGTGACCTTGCGGTCCTTGACCGCGGACTTGGCGTCCGCGCCCTTGCCGGTGCCGCCGCGGCCGACGAGCGGCGAGGTGTTGGTGCCGATGGTCATGGAGATGGCCGGCTGGTCGACCGTGATCAGCGGGAGCGCGATCGGGTTCTCCGGGTCGGCCAGGGTCTCGCCGATCATGATGTCCGGGATGCCGGCGACGGCGCAGATGTCACCGGGGCCGGCGACCTCGGCCGGCTTGCGGGTGAGCGCCTCGGTCATCATCAGCTCGGTGATGCGGACGTTCTGGATGGTGCCGTCGCGCTTGATCCACGCGACCGTCTGGCCCTTGCGCAGCTCGCCCTGCTCGACGCGGAGCAGCGCGATGCGGCCGAGGAAGTTGTCGGCGTCCAGGTTGGTGACGTGGGCCTGGAGGGGGGCCTCCTCGTCGTACGACGGGGCCGGGACGTGCTCCAGGATCGTGGAGAAGAACGGCTCCAGGTTCTCGGAGTCCTGCGGGACCGTGCCGTCCTCCGGCTTGGTCAGCGAGGCGATGCCGTCGCGGCCGCAGGCGTAGACGATCGGGAACTCGATCTGGTCCTCGTCGGCGTCCAGGTCCAGGAAGAGGTCGTAGGTCTCGTTGACGACCTCGTCGATCCGGGAGTCCGGGCGGTCCGTCTTGTTGATGCAGAGGATGACCGGCTTGCGCTGCTGGAGGGCCTTGCGCAGCACGAAGCGGGTCTGCGGGAGCGGACCCTCGGAGGCGTCCACCAGGAGGACGACGGCGTCGACCATCGACAGACCGCGCTCGACCTCGCCACCGAAGTCGGCGTGGCCGGGGGTGTCGATGATGTTGATCGTGATCGGGGCCCCGCCGTCCTTGGGGTGGTACTTCACCGCCGTGTTCTTGGCGAGGATCGTGATGCCCTTCTCACGCTCCAGGTCGTTCGAGTCCATCATGCGGTCGTCGAGCTGCTGGTGGGCGGCGAAGGCACCGGCCTGCTTGAGCATGGCGTCGACGATGGTCGTCTTGCCGTGGTCGACGTGGGCGACGATGGCGACGTTACGGATGTCGTGGCGCGTGGGCATGGGTGGCTTGCGCTTCTCTCGGATCGTGGGAATCGGCGTCAGTTCCTCTTACGCCCGCCGGGCGGACGCGCCACGGCTATGTCCTATGGTACGGGGCTGCCGTGCAAGGGGCTTCCCCGGATCGATCCGAGAGGGTCTACTGGGACGTTTCAGGGTGGGTCACAGGGTGTGGGGAAAGTCATGCGGTCCGGGTCAAGGGGCCGACGCGATCCTGCCCGCCGGGGTCACCGGCGGGCAAGGAACTTGAGCTGGTTCTGAGGTTGTGACCTGTGGTTTCAGCCGTTCGACGGGCTACCCTTGGTCGTTTCGCTCTTCTTGAAACCGATGTCCTGGTACTGGGGGGCGGCGAAGCCCCAGGCACCGGCGTTCACCACGTCGTTCCTGGCGGCCACCAGCTGGGGGCGCTGGTAGAGCGGGATGGAACCGGCCGCGGCCCAGATCCGGGCGTCGGCCTGGCGGATCAGGTCGCCCGCCTCCTCCTCGTCGAGGGTGCCGGCCGCCTGGTCGAAGAGCTGGTCGATCCGGTCCGTGCCGACCCGCGAGTAGTTCTGCTCGACCAGCAGGGAGCCGTCCGAGGCGGGCTCGGGCTTGGCGAAGATCGGCCGGGCGTCGGTCGCCGGGTAGGCGGAGGCGGGCCAGGAGTAGAGGGCCAGGTCGTAGTCGCCGGAGGCGATGTGGTCCTTGAAGAAGCTCTCGTCCGAGACCTTGGTGATCTCGGTGCGGATCCCGACCGCGTCGAGCATCCGGACGATCCGGTCGCCGACCGCCCGCAGCGTCTCCGAGCCGGGGCCCGAGGGCAGGACGAAGCGGAGGCTGAGGGCCTTGCCGTCCTTGCCGAGGGCCTGGGAGGCGGCGGGGACGGCGGCCGGGGCGGCGCTGCCCATGGGGGCGTAGGCGCCCGCGACGCCCTTGTCGGGCTTGCCGTTGCCGGGCTGGACGGCGGCGCGGGCGCCGGTGTCCAGGGCCTCGGCGCGGGCCAGGAGGGCGGCGCTCTGCCGGGCGGCGGCCGGGGCGGGGGCGAGGACGCGGGTGCTCTCGGGGCCGCCGGGGCCGATCCGGGGGGCGGCGGGGAGCTCGCCGGGCTTGTCGTCGCCGACGATGTAGAGGCCGTCGTCGGAGGCGGTGTCGCCGCTCTCCGCCTTCTTCTTGGCGTCGGTCTCCCGCTCCCCGGCCTCCTTCCCGGCCTTCTTCTCCGTCTTCTCCGCCTCGGAGCCCGCCTCGGTGCCGGCCGGCTTCTTCCGGGCGCCGCCGGGGACCCAGCCGGCGTCGGCGAGGAGCGCGCGGGCCTCCTTGGTGTCCTGGTCGCCGAGGGCGTCGCTGCTGTCGGCGTAGGCGGCCTGGCCGGCCAGGGCGAGGTGGCTGCCGGGCGGGTCGGCGGGGAGGCCGAGCGGCTTGAGCACGGATTCGGCCAGTTCCCGGCGGTCGATGGCGCGGGCGACCGCGCGGCGGACCCGCTCGTCGGCGAGCGGCCCGGACTCGCCGTTGAGGGAGAGCTGGGTGTAGGCGGGCTCCAGGGACTTGCGGACGACGTAGCCGGCGAGGGTGTCCTGGGCCTTGGCGTAGCGGGCCACCGCGGCCTTGTTCTCGGCGCGGGCGGCCCTGACCTCCTCGGCCAGCTCCTCGTCCGCGCCGTGGGCGAGCGCCCAGGAGGCGAGGGCCTTGCCGGGGGTGATCGCGGAGCCGGGGCCGTGCAGCCGGGCGGCCTGGGCGCCGCTGCGGCCGGCGTCGGCGTCCTTGAGCGCGAGGGCGATCCGCTCGGCGGTGGCCCGGTCGATCTCGGCCAGGTCGAGCTTCCCGGCGGCCAGGGCGGCCTCGCGGCCGGCGCGCGGGACGGCCCGCAGGACCAGGCTGTCGAGCTTGGCGGGCTGCCCCCACCAGCGGGGGTTGCGGGCGAGGGTGAGGTCGCCGGTCTTCCGGTCCACCTTGCTCAGCAGGAACGGTCCTGCGGTGGCCTTGAGGGTGGTGCGCGCCCCGTCGTTGAAGGAGTTCGGGGAGCCCATCACCTGCTTGGGGTAGAGGGGGGTGAAGAGGGAGCGCCAGTCGGCGTAGGGCTTGGCGAAGGTGACCCGCACCTCCAGGTCGTTCTTGCCCTTCTCGATCTTCTCGATCCGCTCGTAGCCGGCGTTCCTGGCCGTCCAGTAGGCGGTGTCGCGGCCGCTCAGGGCGCGCCACTGGGCGACGAAGTCGGCGGCGCCGATCTCGCGCCCGTCGCTCCAGACGGCCTGCTGGTTGAGCTTGTAGAGGACGACCTGGCGGGGCTCGGTCTCGACGACCTCGGCGGTCTCCAGGTAGTCGGGGTTGAGCCGGGGCCGGCCGCGCTCGTCCAGGGTGTGCAGGGCCGGCAGGACGGCGCCGGCGACGCGGCCGGTGGTGGCGTCGGCGTCGGCCTGGAAGGCGTTGAAGGTGGCCGGCAGGGCGTCCACCGCCCAGCGCAGGGTGCCGCCGTCGTCGACCATGGCGCGCGCGGTGGGCGCGTTGTCCTGGGCGGCGGCCGGGGCGGCGTCGGCGTCCTCGTCGGAGCTGCAGCCGGCGAGGACGGTGACGGCGAGGACCGCGCTGGTGAGGGTGGCGACGGAGCGGAGGGTCCGGGAGCGGGAACTCATGGACTGACCGGCCGGACCGGCCCATGTCCTCCCCTGGGGGGCGCCGACCTGGGACATGACTTTTACCCCTTCGTCCGTTTTCATGCCATTTGGAGATGATCAGACCTATTGGTCATCCCACTGAACGGCACCCGGCGGACGCGTCCCCGCCGACACGGCGAGGGGCCCGGCAAACCCACTCGTGCGGCCCAACGGGCCGCCGCGGGACCGGCCTTACGCGGCCCCCGCGCCCCAGCGCCCGAGGACCGGCTCGGCCAGCGCGCGGGCCGGCACGCAGAGGGTCTGCCCGTGCCGGGCGAACAGCTCGTCGCGGGAGCCGAAGCGGCCCAGGTCGGTCCGGAGGTGGGCGGAGAGGTCGCAGGCGCCCGAGGCCCCGTCGCAGGCCGCCGGGGCGTCCCAGTCGACCCCGGTGCGGGCCACGGCCTCGAAGAGGGTCTCGGCGCCGGTGTTGGCGAAACCGCCCTCCCCCGACGGGCCGGCGGGACGGTCGAAGAGGTCGGCGATCGGCACCCACGCGCCGTCCAGCCGGAACTCCGGCCAGGCGAGCAGCACCTCGGCCGGGACGAAGGGCCGCAGCCGCGGGAAGCGCGGGTACCAGAAGGAGCCGTCCACCAGCAGCCCGCGCACGCGCGTGGCGGTGCCCAGCGACCGGGCGACGGCCTCCAGGACCGCCATCCGCTGGCTGCACGAGCCGCGGCCGAGCCGCAGGGTGCGGGAGACCCGGCGCCGGTCCTCCACCGAGTAGACGGGCCGCACCTCGGCCACCAGCAGCCGGTGCGCCGTCCGGAGGCGCTCCCGGTCGGTGCGGTCGCCCCGGACCGCGGCCTCCTCCCGTACGCGCGCGGTGAAGGCGGCGGTCAGCGGGTGCCCCAGGTCCAGGATCGCGGTCGGCCGGGTCGAGCCCGGGGTCGGGTCGGCGGCGGGCTCCACGGCGGCGGGGCCGGCGGCCCCGCGGCTCCGGACGGGCATCAGCAGTCGGCTGGTCATGACGGTGCTCCCCCTCGGTCGGCGGTCGTGCGCCGCCGCCATCCTCCTCCCCCGCCGCACGCGCGCGTACGAGGGGTCCCCCGCGCGCGTGCAGCGGCCCGTCAGCCGGTGCGGAGCCAGCCGGCGCGGTAGGCGGCCCAGTCGCCGGGCTCCTCCGCGAAGTCCACGTACAGGGCCACGCCGAACCGCTCGCGGCCCGGGTCGGTGCGGCCGAGGCCGAGGCGGACGCCCCGGACGCCGGCGGCGACGGTCTCCGCGTCCTCGTGGTGGCCCATGTCGTCCTCGTGGAAGAAGGGCAGCCCCATGAGCAGGTCGGTGCTCTCGGGGGTGACCTCCAGGGCGAGCGCCGTCTGCTGGGCGACGTACCCGCCGTACAGGCTCTCCAGCGGCATCCAGGTGTCGTACGACATCACGGCGATCTGGTCGACCCGCCGGGCCACCTCGCCGAAGTACTCCTGCGACCACCACTTGCCCTGGTCCGAGAAGAGGCCGAGGGCGGAGTGGGCGCCGGGCAGCGGGTCGATCTGGTGGGCGGCGACGGAGAGCAGCGCCTTCCGCTCCCGGGTCAGCCGCCCCAGGTCGTCGAGGAGGACGAGGTAGTCGGCGTCGCCGGACTGGAGGGGCTCCAGGTCGAAGTGGACGCCGTCGAAGCCCGCGTCGAGGACCTGGCGGGCGGAGGCCGTGACGGCCTTCCGGGAGGCGGCGTCCGTGAGCCGCAGGCCGGTCGGCCCGTCGTTGGCGAGGACGTCTCCGAGCCACGCCTGGACCCGTACGCCGGGCAGTTCGCGGTGGACGCCGTCGGTCAGCCACCGCGCGCGCGGGTGCCGGGCGGCGGGCAGGGTGCCGTCGTGTTCGAGCGGGCCCGCGTGCACGTACAGGTCCTTGATCCCGGTGCCCTTCAGCCGCGCGGCGAGCGCCTTCAGGTCGGCGTCCTTCTTCCGGCCGTCCACCCACGCGTGCCCGATCCAGTACGCGTCCCGGCCGCGCGTGCGGGCGTCGTCGCGCAGGTCCCCCGCGTAACTCACGCGCAGGGCGAGCGCGCCGAAGAGCGGCGGCACCACGAGCAGCAGCACCAGCCCCAGAGCCCACCAGCGCCCCTTGCGCCACACCCGCTTCAGCCGTCCGTCCATCCGTGCCCCCAGAGCGTCATGGGCCTCCCCGCCCGTCGGAGACCATCGTGAAGATCGGCACTGACACGGACGTACGAACGCGGCGGTCGGTTTCCGGCGGCCGTCCGTCCGGTCGCGGGGCCCCACACCCGTACATAACCTCCCTTCTGTGACCCGAACAGCCACCCGAGTCCTGCTCGCGGTGCTGGTGGCGGCGTGGTGGCTGGTCGTGCCCGCCGCGGCCGGCGCCCGCGCCGACGACCCCGTCGTCCTCCCCTCCGACGGGCAGATCCTCGACCGGGTCGGCGCCCTCCGCGACCGGCGCCCCGAGGTCGCCGAGGCCCTCGACCGGCTCTACGACGACCGCCGGATCCAGCTCTTCGTGGCCTACGTACGGGACTTCTCCGGCCGCTCCGGGCAGGACTGGGCCGACGCCACCGCCGAGCTGAGCGGGCTCGGCCGCGACGACGTGCTGCTCGCCGTCGCCACCCACGACCGGCGGTACGGCTACTCCGCCGCCCCCGACTCCCGCCTCACCCAGGCACAGCTCGACGACGTGGCCACGACCGCGATCGAACCCGCGCTCCGGCAGAACGACTGGGCCGGTGCGGCGATCGGCGCGGCCGACGGGTACGCCGCCGTCCTCGCCGGCCGGCCCGTCCCCGTCCCCTCGATCACCCCCGGCCCCGCCGACCCGGGCGGCTCCGGCGAGAGCTCCGGCACCGACCTGATCCTCCCGATCGCCCTCGTCGGCGGCGCCGGGGCGGTCGCGGCGTACGCGTACACCCGCCGGCGCCGGCGGACCGCCACCCGCACCACGCCCGGCGGCGGCCAGGGCTGGGGCCGGCCCGCGCGGCCCCCGGAGCCCTCCCTGGACGAGCTGGACGGGCAGGCCCGCCGGGCGCTGGTCGCCACCGACGACGCCGTCCGCACCAGCCAGGAGGAACTGGGCTTCGCCACAGCCCAGTTCGGCGAGGAGGCCACCCGCCCCTTCGAGGAGGCGACACGCTTCGCCGAGGAGCAGCTGACCGCCTCCTTCCGGCTGCGGCAGCAGCTCGACGACTCCTTCCCCGAGGACGAGGCCACCCGGCGCTCGATGCTGGAGGAGATCCTGCGCCGCTGCGCCGAGGCGGACGCCCGGCTCGACGCGGAGACCGAGGACTTCGACCGGCTGCGGGCCCTGGAGCGGACCGCGCCCGAGGCGCTGGCCGCGGTGGAGACCGCCTTCCGCGAGCGCACCGGCCGGGTCTCCGGCGCCGAGGCCGCGCTGGCCGCGATGCGCGAGCGGTACACCGAGACCGCGGTCTCGCCGGTCGCCGGCGACGTCGAGCAGGCCAAGGACCGCCTCGTCTTCGCCACCGCCCACATCGACCAGGCCCGGCAGGCCGTCGACGGCGGCGACACCGGCTCGGCGGCCGTCCACGTGCGGGCCGCCGAGGGCGCGGTCGACCAGGCGGCCCGGCTGATCGAGGCGGTGGACCGGCGGGCGCAGGACCTGGCCGAGGCCGAGGGACGGCTGCCGGGCCTGCTCACCGAGACCGACGCCGACCTGGCGGAGGCCCGGGGCCTCCTCGAAGGAACCGCGGAGGGCGCCTCGACGGGCGATCTGCGGGGCCGGATCGCCCGCGCCGAAGCGGTGGCGGCGGAGGTCCGGCGGGCGGTGGAGGCGGGGCGGTACGACCCGCTGGACGCGCTGCGGCGGATCGAGGAGGCGGACACGGCGCTCGACGCGGCGCTGGCCGGCGCGCGGGAGCGCGAGTCCGGCGACGCGCGCGCCCGCGCACTCCTGGAGCAGGCGCTGCTGACGGCCCGTTCGGAGCTGGGGGCGGCCGCGGACTACGTGCAGACCCATCGGGGCGCGGTGGGCAGCGAGGCCAGGACCCGGCTGGCGGAGGCCCAGCGGCGCCTGGAGGAGGCGCGGGCACTGGCCGCGGACGAGCCGCAGGCGGCGCTGGAGCAGGCCCGGCAGGCGGACGCGCTGGCCCGGCGCGCGCAGGAGCTCGCCGAGCAGGACGTGCGCCGGTACGGGAACCCGAACGGGCTGGGCGGTGTAACAGGAGTGGGAGGGAGCGGGGGCGGCGGGCTCGGCGGGGCCGTGCTCGGCGGCATCATCCTCGGCGGGCTGTTCGGCGGGGGTTCCGGAAGGGGAGGGGGCGGACGCGGTGGCGGCTTCGGGGGCGGAGGTTTCGGCGGCGGGCCGGGCAGCTTCGGCGGCAGCGGCACACGCGGCCGGAGGGGCGGCGGCGGCCGCTTCTGATGTCCACGTCCACACGAGCTTCCCCGTCCACACGCCCCCGTCCCGTACGACTCTGCAAGGAGCAGCGCATGAGCAAGCAGACCATCCTCGGCCGTGTCACCCAGCTGGCGAAGGCGAACATCAACGCCCTGCTCGACCAGGCGGAGGACCCGCAGAAGATGCTGGACCAGCTGATCCGCGACTACTCGGGCAACATCACGGAGGCCGAGGAGGCGGTGGCGGCGACCATCGGCAATCTGCGGCTGATGGAGCAGGACCACGCGGAGGACGTGGCGGCGGCCGCCGAGTGGGGCGGGAAGGCGCTGGCGGCCAGCCGGAAGGCGGACGAGCTGCGGACCGGCGGGCAGACGGCGGAGGCGGACCGCTTCGACAACCTCGCCAAGATCGCGCTGGGCCGCCAGCTCCAGTCGGAGAAGGAGGCGAGGACGGCCGAGCCGACGATCGCCGCGCAGACCGAGGTCGTACGGAAGCTGACCTCGGGTCTCGACCGGATGAAGGCGAAGCTGACCGAGCTCCAGGCCAAGCGGGACGAGCTGGTGGCCCGGGCGAAGTCGGCGCAGGCCCAGAACACGATGATGGACGCGGTGAAGAACGTCGACGTGCTGGACCCGACGAGCGAGCTGAGCCGCTTCGAGGACAAGGTGCGCCGGGAGGAGGCGCGGGCCCTCGGCAAGCAGGAGCTCGCCGCGTCCTCGCTGGACGCCCAGTTCGAGCAGCTGGACGCGCTCGGGGACGAGGCGGAGATCGCCGCCCGGCTGGCCGCGCTCAAGGCGGCCTGAGCCGCGCCCCGCGGCGCCGCTCAGAACATGCTGAGGAGCTGGTCCACGGTGGGTTCCGCCGTGGGCCCGCCGCCCGGGAGGGCCAGCTCGAACCAGACCGTCTTGCCGCGCGGGGTGCGGCGCGAGCCCCAGGAGGCGGAGAGCAGCCCGACCAGCTGGAGGCCGCGGCCGCCCTCGTCGGTGTCCTTGGCGCGGCGGCGGCGCGGCTGGACCAGGCCGGCGTCCCAGACCTCGCAGACCAGGGTGCGGTCGCGCAGCAGCCGGAGCCGTATCTCGCCCTCGCCGTACCGCAGCGCGTTGGTGACGAGTTCGCTGACGAGGAGTTCGACGGTGTCGACGAGCGCGTCGAGCCCCCAGGCGGTGAGCTGGGTGCGGGCCAGCTCGCGGGCGCGGCCGACGGAGCGGGGCTCCCGGGGCAGCCGCCAGTCCCCCACGGCCTCGGCGGGCAGTCCCTGGATACGGGCCATCAGGAGGGCGATGTCGTCCTCGCCGTGGCCGGTGTCGAGGGTGCCGAGGACCCGGTCGCAGACGTCCTCCAGGGGTCGGGCCCGGTCGGCGAGGGCCCGCTTGAAGGCGCTGAGTCCCTCGTCGAGGGGGTGGTCGCGGGATTCGACGAGGCCGTCGGTGTAGAGGGCGAGGAGGGAGCCCTCGGGGAGTTCGACCTCGACCTCCTCGAAGGGTTCGCCGCCGACGCCCAGCGGCATCCCCGGGGGCACGTCGAGGAGGAGGGCGTCCTCGCCCGGTTCGACGAGGACGGGCGGGAGGTGGCCGGCGTTGGCGAAGGTGCAGCGCCGGGTCACCGGGTCGTAGACCGCGTAGACGCAGGTGGCGAGGTAGACCTCGGAGAGTTCGGGGCCGCGGTTCTTGTTCGCCCGGGACTGCTGGGCGCCGATGGGGGCGCCGAGGCCGCGGGCGATCTCGTCGAGGTGGGAGAGGACCTCGGCGGGTTCGAGGTCGAGCTGGGCCAGGGTGCGGACGGCGGTGCGCAGTTCGCCCATGGCGACGGCGGCGCGCAGGCCCCGGCCCATGACGTCGCCGATGACGAGGGCGGTGCGGTGGCCGGGGAGTTCGATGACGTCGAACCAGTCGCCGCCGACCTCGGTGGCGTCGGTGCCGGGGAGGTAGCGGCAGGCGATGTCGAGTCCGGCGGCCTCGGGGTCGCCGGGCGGGAGCAGGCTGCGCTGGAGGATGAGGGCCCGCTCGTGCTCGCGGCGGTAGAGGCGGGCGTTGTCGATGCAGACGGCGGCGCGGGCGGCGAGTTCCACGGCGAGCGCCCGGTCGCGGTCGCCGAAGGGTTCGCTGCCCTTGGTGCGGGAGAACTGCACGAGGCCGACGACGGTGTCGTGGGCGACCATCGGGACGGCCAGGGTGGAGTGGACGAGGTCGCCGTCGTCGCCCGGCACGGTCCGGACGCGGCCGGTGCGCAGCGCCCCGGCGGCGGGCGAGTTGAAGGGGTAGCGGTGGACGGCGCCGACCTCGATGGGGACGGACCCGTCGCCGTCGCCGGCCGGTCCGTGGCCCTCGTCGGTGCGCAGGGGGGTGTCGGAGACGGCGCTGGCGAAGGCGACCCGGCGCAGTTCGGCGCTGCCCGCGCCGTAGCCGACGTCGTGGGAGCTGCCCCAGCGGCCGGGCGGGGCCTCGTCGCCGGTGAGGAGTCCCTGGTAGAGGTCGACGGAGGCGAGGTCGCAGAAGCCGGGGACGGCCACGTCGAGGAGTTCCCGGGCGGTGGCCTCCAGGTCGAGGGAGTTCCCTATGCGGGCTCCGGCCTCGTTGAGCAGGGCGAGGTTGCGGCGGGCGCTGGCGGCCTCGCGGGCCGCGTTCTGCCGGCGGGTGACGTCGATGCCGAGCCCCGCGACGCCGACCGGGCGGCCGGAGCCGCTGTGCACCCGGTAGAGGTTGATGGACCAGTGGCGGCGGATCCGGGCGCCGGGGGCGGCGCCGGTGATCCGGAGGTCGGTGACGGCGTCGCCGGTCTCCAGGACGCGGCGGAGGGCGGCGGTCATCCGGTCGGCCTCGGGCTTGGCGAGGTAGTCGTGGACGCTCCGGCCGCGGTGGTCGTCGGCGTCGCCGCCGAAGACGGCGGCGAAGCGCTGGTTGGCGCGCTTGACGGTGAGGTCGGTGCCGAAGAGCAGGAAGCCGAAGGGCGATTGGCCGAAAATGGCCTGGGAGGCGGCGAGGTCGGTCTCGATCCGCCGCAGCGCCCGGACGTCGACCACGATGCAGAGCGCGGCCCGCTCGCCGGTCGCGGTCTCGCTCGGCATCACGTACATCTCGGCGATGCCGTGCGGCCGGTCCTGGTCGGGCGCGCCGGCGGGGCCGGGGATGCGGAAGGGGACGAGGCCGGTCCATTCGCGGCCGTCGAGGATCTCCTTGACCCGCTGGTGGCCGCGATCGCGCAGCTCGGCGGGCATGAACGCCTCGACGGGGTCCTTGCCGCGGGCCTCCTGGGCGGGGACCCCGAAGAGGTCGGCGGCCCGGCTGCTCCACTGGTCGACGCGCCCGTCGGGCCCGAGGGAGAAGGAGGCGACCCGGATGTAGTCGTAGATCGAACCGGGCGGGCTGCTCTGCCACACGACGCCGCCCGTCGTCCTGGATATCTCGCTCACGCGACCGTCCCCTCCAGCTCACCGCACCGGACCGGCCATGCCCGCAGTATTCAGCACCGGGGCTCCGGCGGCACGACGTCCACGATCACAGGCTGGTCTCGGTCGGCTCGTGACCCGCTCCGGTGATCGTCGTCCCTCTCTCTTTACTCACCAGGGAGAGCCAGCTCGAACCATACGGTTTTCCCGGTGGCGCCCTGCCGGGTCCCCCAGCGGCGTGCGGAACAGGCCACGAGACCGAGCCCGCGGCCCCCCTCGTCGTCGGGTCCCGCGGGCCGCTCGGTGGGCGGATCCGGAAGCGGATCGGAGACCTCCACGAGGAGCGCGGAGTGCCGGGGCGGGTCGGTGGCGGCGCCTTCGGCCCGCAGGATCCGCACCCCGATGGGGCCGGAGGCGTACCGCAGCGAGTTGGTGACCAGCTCGCTGACCAGCAGGACGGCCACGTCCCCCACGGCCGCGTCGACCTCCCAGGAGCGGAGCGTCTCGCGGACGGCGTGGCGGGCGGTGCGCACGGCGTCGGCCTCCGCCGGGAAGTTCCACTCGGCGCGGACGCCGTCGGTGTCGATCACACGCGATCACTTCCCCAACCGTGGTTCTGCAGGAAGAGGATCACCCTCTCCCGAGGGACCAATGGGGACATACCCGGAATTCAGGGCGAAATATCCCTCCGGGGGCGGTCGCGGGCGCACGGTGGCACGAACGGCGTAGGGAGGGCGCCGTGCGCCCGGCCTAGGGGCGCGCGCCGGGAAGTCTGAGCGCCGCTTCCGCGACCGCGGGGCGGTCCTGGTCGAGCCAGTCCACGGTGTCCAGTTCGTGGCGGGCGAGCCAGCGGAGCTCGTCGTGGTCCTCCAGCGGGCGGGGCTCGCCGGAGCGGAGGCGGGCGGTCCACACCCGCAGGACGTAGCCGGGCTTGAGGGGCCATTCGCCGGGGATCCGCTCGCCGGGCTCGGCCTCGACGCCCAGCTCCTCGCGCAGTTCGCGGACGAGGGCGTCCTCCGGGCGCTCGCCGGGCTCGACCTTGCCGCCGGGCAGTTCCCAGCGTCCGGCGAGGTCGGCGGGGGCGCTGCGGCGGGCGGCGAGCAGCCGGCCGCGGTCGAGGAGGGCGGCCGCGACGACGACCACGGCACCGGCCCCGTGGTCGGGTCCGGCGCCGTGGTGGGTGGTGCTTTCGGTCATGCCCGCGAGGGTAGCCGGGGCATCAGCCGGCGGGGGCCGCGCGCTCGACCCAGTAGAGCTGCTTGTGGCCGCGGGCGTCGAGCGTGTCCGCGATCTTCTGGGCCTCGTCCTGGGTCGCGTACCGCCCCACCCGGTAGCGGTTGCCGTTGTCGTCCTGCCGTATGACGAGCCACGGTTGGACGGCGCCGCTGTCGGTCATCAGGCTTCTCCCTCCGCCGGGCCAGACGTCACCAAGGATCTCCGGGAAACCTCGATCCGCATATGCCCGAGCTTACGCCTGACCTTCACACAGCGGATACGGGTTTTCACCAAGAGATACGGATCGGCCGGGAACCGACGGAAGGCGGCCGAAGGTCACATGCCGGGCACCGCCCCGGGGACGGTGGGCACCGGCATGAGCACGGGTCCGGCGGCGCGGGCGGGACCCTTGCGGCAGGCGTCGCCGCAGTCGGCGTCGAGGGAGCAGCAGAGGGAGCAGACCGGGCCGGAGCGGACCGGGCAGTCGGCGATGTCGGGCAGCTCGTAGGCGGTCTCGCACTCGGCGCAGGTGTGGGTGGCCCGCTCGTCGGCGACGTCGGCTCCCGGACCGTTCACCGGGTTGGGGCGCGCCAGGTAGTAGCGCCCCTTCGTCGCCCAGGCGATCAGCGGGCACAGGACCAGGGCGAGGCCGGCGGCGATGAAGGTGGAGAAGGCCTCCGCGTAGCGGCCGAAGAGGCCGAAGAAGGCGAGGATCGAGACGACGGAGGCGATGGCCATGGCACCGAAGCCGGCCGGGTTGACCGCGTACAGATAGGCCCGCTTGAACTCGATGTACGGCGGGCTCCAGCCGGCCCGCTTGTTGATGACGAGGTCGGCGGCGACGGCGGCGATCCAGGCGATGCCGACGTTGGAGTAGAAGCCGAGCAGCTTGCCCAGGGCGGCGAACATGTCCATCTCCATCAGCGTCAGCGCGATGGCGAGGTTGAGGAAGATGTACCAGACCCGGCCGGGGTGCCGGTGGGTCGTCCGGGAGAAGAAGTTCGACCAGGACAGCGAGCCGCTGTACGCGTTGGTGACGTTGATCTTGATCTGGGAGACGATCACGAAGAGCGCGGCGGCGGGCAGCGCGAGGCCGCCGAGCCAGGGCTTCAGCGCCTCGATCTGCGGGGCGATCGGCTCCAGGGCGTGGGTCTTGCCGACCGCCTCCAGCGCGACGAAGGCGAGGAAGGCGCCGCCGATCTGCTTGGCGGCGCCGATGATCACCCAGCCGGGGCCCGCGGCGAGCACGGCGAGGTTCCAGCGGCGCCGGTTCGCCTCGGTCTTCGCCGGCATGAAGCGCAGGTAGTCGGCCTGCTCCCCGATCTGGGCGATGAGCGAGAGCGCCACGCCGGTGCCGAGTCCGAAGCCGATCCAGGAGAAGCCGGAGCCGGCGCCCTCGGTGCCGCCGAAGGAGGCGAAGGCACCCCAGGCGTCGGGGGCCTCGAAGGCGAGGACGACGAAGGGCAGGACCAGGCCGACGAGCCAGATCGGCTGCGTCCACGCCTGCACCTTGGCGAGCGCGCCCATCCCGCGGAAGACGATCGGGATGACGATGAGGGTGGTGACGAGGTAGCCGATCTCCAGCGGCAGCCCCACGGCCTGGTGCATGGCCTGGGCCATGATCGAGCCTTCGAGGGCGAAGAAGATGAAGGTGAAGGAGGCGTAGATGAGCGAGGTGAGGGTGGAGCCGAAGTAGCCGAAGCCGGCGCCCCGGGTGATGAGGTCCATGTCGAGGCCGTAGGTCGCGCAGGCCCGGGCGATGGGGATGCCGGTGAGGAAGATGATCACGGCGGCGGTGAGGATCGAGGCGAGACCGCTGGTGAAGCCGTAGGCGAAGACGATCGAGGCGCCGATGGCGAAGTCGGCGAGATAGGCGATGCCGCCGAGCGCGGTGCCGGCGACGGTGCCGGGCGACCAGCGCCGGAAGGAGTGCGGGGCGTAGCGCAGCGAGTAGTCCTCGCGGCTCTCGTCCGCGGCGAGCTTCGCGTAGCTGCGGCGGGGCCCGGACGGCTCCGGCGGGAGGGTGGGCGCGCGCTCCGGGGCCGGCGGCTCCGGATCCGAGGTGGGCGTGGTGACGGTCTCCGCCATGAGGGCTCCTGTCGTCCGGCCGGGTCGCGGGTACGAGGCAGGAAGCTAGGAGTCGCTTGTGACGGGCCCTCACCGCCCGGCGTTGCCGGGCGGTAACACCCCCTGACGTGCCGTTAACTCGGGGTCACGGGGGCCGGACACGCCCCTCCGGTCAGCGGACCGGAAGGTGGTACGAGAGGCGGTAGCGGTCGGCGGGGACGACGATGTCGGCGGTCTCCACGGCGAGTCCGGAGGCGTAGAAGGTGCGCTCGACGACCATCACCACGTGGCCGGGCACGCCGCCGAGGACGAGCAGCTCCTCGGCGAGGCCGGGGCGGGCGCCGACCTCCTCCACCACGTTGTCCACCACGACGTCGATCGCGGCCATCCGCTCGACCACGCCGCAGCCGCCGAGCGGCCCCTCCTCGGGGAGCATCACGGGGGTGCGGCCGGTGACGGCGAGCGGCTCCCAGGAGGTGGCGACCATCATGGCCTCACCGCCGTCCCGGTAGACGTACCGCGTGCGCATCACGCGGTCCCCCGGCTCGATGCCCAGCCGCTCGGCGGTCTCCCGCCCGGCCACCTCCTGCTCGCTGTGCGCGTCCCAGGTGCCGCGCGCGCCCTCGGCGGCCTGCTCCTGCCGGAAGGGGGAGGCGCCGGAGGCGGGGCGGTAGCCGGAGCGGGCGACGCGGCGGGGCACCGGCCGCTCCCGCACGTACGTCCCCGAGCCGGAGCGGCCCTCGACCAGGCCCTCGGCCATGAGCACCTTGCGGGCCTCCAGCGCGACGGTGTCCGACACCCCGTACTCCTCGCGGATGCGTGCCTGCGAGGGAAGGCGGGTATGCGGGGGGAGCGAGCCGTTCGCGATCTTCTCCCGCAGATCGCTCGCCACGCGCAAATAGGCGGGCTGCTCACCGAACGTCACTGGACACTCCCCTCAGGTTGACAGACAGCTACAGCCTGGCAACCGACCGTGGCCATCCGCAAGCATGGGCCAGAGTTTCACTCGAAGTGATGAAGGTGAAGCATCGCCATCCCACCCCTTGACCCCAATGGTCTGGACCAATAACTTCCTGCTGCGCGCCCACGCTCCATCCCGCCTCGCACAGGAACGAGCCCATGCGTCCCAGAGTCCTGACCAAGCTCACCCTCGGCACGGCCGCGGCCGCCGCCCTCGGCCTCCTCGCCGGCCTGGCCCCCGCCGCCGACGCCCACCCCGACGCCCGCCCCGGCCCCCGGCCGCCCGCCGCCGAACACGCCCTCAAGCGGGTCGGCTACTTCACCCAATGGGGCATCTACGGGCGGAACTTCCAGGTCAAGGACCTGGACACCAGCGGCTCCGCGGCCAGGCTCAGCCACATCAACTACGCCTTCGGCATCGTCGACAAGGCCGGCAAGTGCGTCATCGGCCCGGTGCCCGGCTCCGACCCCTGGGCCGACTACATCCGCCCGGTCGACGCGGCCACCTCCGTGGACGGCACGGCCGACACCGCCGAGCAGCCGCTGGCCGGCAACTTCAACCAGCTGCGCGAGCTGAAGGCCAAGCACCCGAACCTGAAGGTCATGATCTCGCTGGGCGGCTGGAGCGGATCGGCGTACTTCTCCGACGCCGTGCGCACCCCCGCCTCCCGCAAGGCCCTGGTCTCCTCCTGCATCGACCTGTACATCAAGGGCGACCTCCCCCAGGACGGCGCGCGCGGCGGCGCCGGAGCGGCGGCCGGCCTCTTCGACGGCATCGACCTCGACTGGGAGTGGCCCGGCTCCGAGGGCAACCCGGGCAACGTCATCCGCCCCGAGGACAAGGTCAACTTCACCGCGCTGGTGCGGGAGTTCCGCACCCAGCTCGACGCCTACGGGCGCTCGCTCCCGCAGCGCAGGCACTACGAGCTCAGCGCGTACGTCCCCACCGCACCCGCCAAGATCGACGCGGGCTTCGAAGTCTCCAAGATCATGCGGGACTTCGACTTCGTGAACCTCCAGGGCTACGACTTCCACGTCTCCGGCGAGCAGACCACCGCCCAGCAGTCCGCACTCTTCGCCAAGAACGACTGGAGCGTCGAGGGGACCGTGAAGTCCTGGCTGCGGCGCGGCGCCCCGGCCCACAAGCTGGTGGTCGGCATGCCGTTCTACGGCCAGGGCTGGACCGGCGTGACGGGCGGCGGCGACGGCCTCGGCCAGCCCGCCGCGGGCCCCGCACCGGCGACCTGGGCGCCCGGCTCCGAGGACTACAAGAACCTCAAGAAGCTGGCGGAGTCGGGCACGTACACGCTCCACCGCGGCCACCGCGGCGGCCACGCCTGGCTCTTCGACGGCACCACCCTGTGGACCTACGACGACCCCGCCGTGCTGCGCACCAAGGCGAACTGGGTCCGCACCCACGGGCTCGCCGGCGCGATGGTCTGGTCGCTGGACGGCGACACCGCCGACGGCGAACTGATGGGCGCCATCGACCGCGGCCTCACCCGCCGCTGAACCACCCCCGCTCCCCCGGGACCGCCCGCCGGCGGCTCCCGCGGGGCCGCGGACCGGTCCGCCGGCGGCGGCCGGTCCGGGCGCCGGACGGGGGGTCGGCACGGCGCGGCGGCCCCCGGCCCGGCGGCGCCGCCCGGCGCCGGCCCCACAAAGTTTGAGAGGGCGGGCCCACCCCCCCCCCGGTGACTGAGAGAGCGCG
>NZ_JBHYKM010000086.1:0-19872 GCF_042741435.1 Streptomyces sp. NPDC058955
TATCAGATCCTTTCGGCGTCTGATTCCCAGTCAGCGGGGTTTGTCTTCCGGGCTGTTGGGCCCTTCCGACGAGTGAGACTTTAGCGGATTCCTTGACCCCGAAGCGAATCGGGGCCGGCGTCCGGACTTCGAACGCGGATTCCTCATTTCGCAAAAACGCACGGAAAGCAGAACGGCACGACGAATCGCGGCCGTCAGGCTCGGTGGATCTTGCGGAATGGCTGTCCGGGGCCGACCGGGGTCGGTGCTCACGTCGGACAACTCGGAGGACAGTACGCATCCGGTAAACCCGTGTCAACTTCGGCCCCGCCCGGACTCTCCCCGTCTACCTGGCCGCACCGAGGGGCGGCTTCCGCGGGGCCATCGCCCGGCGAAGTCGGGTGCCGGCGGCGGCCAGCGGCCACAGTCGGCTCGCGGTGTTGCGGAGGGCTATGCCCGCGCTGGTGGCGGGGACCATGAGCGCGGCTGCGGAGGCGACGTTGTTCTGTCGGGGGTCGACGAGGGTTCGGTGGCGGGCCTCGTAGCGGGCGAGGGCGGACCGGTGGTCGGTGGGGGTGGCGGCCAGCTCGTCGGCGAGGGTGCGGGCGCCCGCCATGGCCAGGGTGGAGCCGTCACCGAAGAGGGACACCGAGGAGGCGGCGTCGCCGAGGAGCGTGATCCGGCCGTCGGACCAGCGGTCGATGCGTACGCGACTGACCGAGTCGAACCACAGGTCGTCGGTGGCCCTCGCCCGGTCGAGGAGTTCGGGCACGCGCCAGCCGTCGTCGCGATAGGTGTCGGCGAGGGCCTCCTTGTGCTGGTCGAGGTCGCGGGGCCGGAAGTCAGGGATGCCCGGGTGGCGGAAGATCAGCGCGGCGAGGGCCTGGCCGTGGACGGGGTGGATGGAGGCCATGCGGCCGGGTGCGTTGTGGATGACGACGTCCGTCGGACTGTCGGCCGGCGCGTTCAGGGGCAGGGTCGCCACGTACAGGCCCATGTGCTCGACGAAGCGTTCCTCCGGTCCGAAGGCGAGGCGGCGGGTGGTCGAGTGGAGACCGTCGGCGCCGACGACCAGGTCGAAGCGGCGCGGGGCGGCCTTCTCGAAGGTGACGTCGACGCCGTGGGCGTCCTGGTGCAGGGCGGTGATCGTGTCGCCGAACAGGATCTCGGCGGAGTCGCTGCTCGCCTCCATGAGGATCCTGGCCAGGTCGCTGCGGGTCACCTCCACCTCGCCGCTGCCGGCGGCTCGCTGGAGTGCCCGCATGTTCACGTGCCCCACCCGGCGGCCGGCGGCGTCGACGAAGCTCAGCGCGCCGACGCTGGTGGCGGCCTCGCGGAGCCTGGGCATGACGCCCATGCCCTCGGCCACCGCGATGGCCGGGCCGCGTACGTCCACCGGGTTGCCACTGGAGCGCAGGCCCGGTGCGCGCTCGACGACCGTGGGACGGAAGCCGTGGCGTGCCAGCCAGTGGGCCAGCGTCGTCCCGGCGACGCCGGCGCCGGAGATCAGAACCGTCGGAGAGGTCGTGCCGGTCATCGTTCGCTCCCGTCATCACAGGCGGTCCGCCGGGCTCCCCTGGCGGACTTCGTGACTGTATGACGAATTTCGAAAGTTGGTCAACAGATTCGTGACCAGATTCCAGATCTGGTCATAAGCTGGCCGTGTGACGACTTCGAGCGGACGACTCCGCGACCCGCAGCAGCGCGCCGAGCGCGCCACCGGGATCCTCGACACCGCCGCCGAACTCCTGCTCCGGCACGGCTACCGGCGCGTCTCCATCGACGACGTGGCCGTCGGCGCCGGCATCGGGAAGGGGACCGTCTATCTGCACTGGAAGACTCGTGAGCAGCTCTTCTCCGCCGTCTTCGCCCGTGAGGTCCTCGCCGCCGTCGGCGCGGTGCGCGACGCGCTGCGGGACGATCCGGAGACCTGCCTGCTCGACCGTTTCGCCCGTACGTACTTCCTGGCCGTCCTCGACCGCCCCCTGTTGCGCGGCTTCCTGCTGGCCGATCCCCAGTTGCTCGGCAAGCTGGCCGAGGCCCCCGGCACCGCTCGGGAGGCCCGGCACGCGGACGGGGCCCGCCGCTATGTGGAGCTGCTCGCCCACCACGGTCTGGTCCGCGACGACCTGTCCCCCGGCGAGATCGGCTACGCCTACCAGGCCACCTTCGAGGGCTTCCTCCGTGCCGAGGAAGCTCCCGACGCCGAGGACGCTCTCGACGACACGGAGCGTCGGGCGGATCTGCTCGCCGACGTCGTGCGGCGCTCCCTGGGGGCCGAGCGGACGCCGGTGGGCACGGTGCTGGACGAGACAGCCGGTGCCGTCGCCGGGATTCTGGACGACCTGATCGCCGCCGACCGCGAGGAGCTCGGGATCCCCGAAGTCCCGGCGACGCCGGAGTGACGACGTCGCCGGGTGACGCCGGGGCCGGATCACGCCTCGCAGGTCGGATCGTCGGCGGGGAGGCGTCCGGTACGCAGGTAGGTGTTGACCTGCTGGTCGATGCAGGCGTTGCCGTACTCGCCGTAGAGGCCGTGCTGGCGGGCGCCTGCCACGGTGAGCAGCCGGGAGCTCGGCCACTGGTCGCGCATGGCCTCGGCTCCGGCGTAGAGGGTGCGGGGGTCGCCTGTGGCGTTGACGAGCAGGGCCGGGACGTCGTTGTCGATCACGGTCGGAGCCTCGGCGGGGCGGTCCCAGAACTCGCAGGGGGTGATGTTGTTGGCGAGCGGTCCGACGAGGGGGTAACGCTCGCGGGACCTCTCCACCGCGCGCCAGTAGCTGCCGATGTCGCGGCGCTCGGCCACGTCGCCGCAGACGATCGCGGTCATCTGGCTGGAGGGGGCGGAGCCCGCCCCCGTGAGCAGGAACTCCAGCTGCCCGGAGAGCGCTTCGGACGGCTCCACCGGTTCCCGGTCCGCCGCGCGCGCCAGGAGGCGGACGGTGGCGGCCAGGTCGCCGCGGCGCTCGTCGAGGTCGCTGCCGAGGCCTCCGACGAGGAGGGCGGGGAGGACGTGCTCGTCCAGCACGTGCGTCGTGCCGATCCGCAGCGGCTTCTGCGCGGCGGCGTCGAGGATGTGCTCGACCGTCGCCAGGACCTCGGAGCGCGTCCGGCCCAGGGCGTAGGTGTCGTGGCGCTCGGCGGCCCATGACGCCCAGGCGTGCAGGGCCGCCTGGTTGGCCGCCTCGGCTCCGCGCAGGGGGGTCTGGGTGTAGTGCTGCGGGCTGTTCACGCCGTCGAGCACCATGCGGTCGGTGCGGCCGGGGAAGAGCTGGGTGTAGACCTCGCCGAGGTAGCTGCCGTAGGAGTAGCCGAGGTAGGAGAGGGTGTCCGCGCGGAGGGCGGCGCGGATGACGTCCATGTCGCGGGCGGTGTTGCGGGTGGTGACGTACGGCAGCACGTCGCCGTTCGTACGCTCGCAACGCTCGGCCAGGTCGCGTGCGAGGGCGACCTCCTCGCGGTACGCCGCCCGGTCGGAGCCGGCGGAGCGGAACAGCGCGGATCCGAGGTCCCAGCCGCAGTCCAAGGGGGTGCTCCGGCCGACGAAGCGCGGGTCCATGCCGATCAGGTCGAAGCGGTCGGCGACGTCTCCCATCACCCCCGACTTGGTCAGGGGCATCTGGAGGCCGGGGCCGGCCGGACCGCCGTCGTTCAGCAGGAGCGGGCCGACGCGGTGCGCGGTGTCGGTGGCTTTGAGGCGGGAGATGGCGACGGTGAGGGTGCGGCCGTCGGGCTCGGCGTAGTCGAGCGGCACGGTGATGTCGGCGCACTGGGCACCGGCGGCGTCCAGTGCCTGGCCGACTCCGTCGTCGGCGCCGAGGGTGCAGGCGTGCCAGTCGATGGGCTGGTTGTGGAAGCGGGCCGGGGGGCTGGGAGCGTGGGGTGCGACGGTGGCGGTGCGTGGGGTGCGTGTGGTGGGTGTGGTGGAGTTGTTCGCCTTCGCGGTGGCGGTGGTCGCGGTGGCGGTAGCCGTCGTCGTGGTGGCGGCGAGCGCCACCGCCAGTGCGAGCAATGCCTTGCTGCGTCGGGAGGTTGACATGCTCGAACGCTATGGCGGTGGACACATCGGAATCCTCAGGGACAGCCCCGAAAACGGTCGGGGTTGTACCCCGAAATGGGCTGAGGAGGTGCCCCTGAGGGAGTGGCCGCGGACGGCGGTGGCCGGCGGCTGATCTGCCGGATGCCGGTCGATGTCAGTGGGAGTCCGCAGACTTGGGCGTATGAACACCACCTGCCATGACATCGACAGCTCCGACCGCGTCGAGCTGGTGTGGGTGCCGTCCATGGGCGGGCCTTTGATCGTCGTTCCGGAGTCCGCGGTGAACGCCTGGGAGGGGTGCACGGCGGGCGGGTCCATCAATGGCGATGGCTGGGATGACTATGACCGGGCCTGCGAGGTCGAGGACCGGGTCGGGGTGATCGCCGTGGGCGCCGGCACCGCGCTTGTTCTCTCCGACGAGCCGGCCACGACCTGCTTCCTGCCGGAGAGGCTGTTGTTCGTGCGATGGCTGGCCGCTGACACGGAGGACGAGTTGTTCGAGGCGGCCGAGGCGGTGCTCCTCGATCCGGACGCCGTGTGGGAGGACGGCGGGGTGTGGGTCACCGACGGCCCGGCGTTGTTGATGGATGCTGCTGACGCTGGTGCCGATCTGGAGGCGGGGTGTTCGAGCGGGGGTCGTCCGGAGCGGGCGGTGGTGCGGGTTCCGGCGGGGCGGTGGAGAACGCGCGCGATCCATCAGACGGACGAGTTCCCGTGGGTGGGTGTGGTGCGGCTCGTCCCCGCGGACGGAGATGTCTGAGCATGCGATCTTCTGTGGCGCGTACGAAGGAGCGGTGGGAGCAGCGCGTGGAGAGGCGGTCAGCAGCGGGGGTTCACGGAGGGTCGGGAGAGGCCCTGCTGGTCGACATCAGCCCGGCACAGGTCGTCCGACAGTTCGGGCTCGGGGCCGTCACGTTCAGCCCCCGCGTCCCCGGTGGTCGTCTGCATGCGCCCACGGCCGGATTCCTGTCGGCTGTCGGCTTGCCGGAGAGCAAGTTCTTCTCGCCTCGCCTGGACCTTGAGAGCGAGAGACGTCTCGGCATCGACCACGGTCCGAGGGTCAAGGCGTACTTCGCCAGGTACGGAGCCGAGTGCCCGCCCGAGGCCGAAGGCTGGGAAGTGATCGGCGGTTTCCTGTTCGCCCTCGTCGCGATCGCTCCTGAGAACGGCATGATCTACGCGTTCTCCGAGGGTGAGCCTGATCCACACCTCATGCACGGGGACGTCTCGTCTCTCGTCCACGCCCTGATGGTTCTGGAACGGGGCAGGGCGCACTACCGAGGGCTCGATTTCGACGACGACGCGGGGCGGGGCGCGGTGGTCGCGCGTATGCGACGCGAGATCACTTCTGTCGACCCCACGCCGTTCGTCGACGACGAGGGCGAATGGCCGCGACTTTTCGAGGAGATCGGCTTGGGCATGTGGGGCTGAGGCCGTGGGGTGGTGGTCTTGGCGGACCGCCGAGGCCGATGATTGATGGCCCGCACGGGACTTCGCCGGCTCTGGGAACGGTCGGCTAACGCTGCGCCGCCTCGCGCATCAGGCGGCTGACGGCTTCGTGGTCGACTCTACGCTGCGGCCATGGCGAAGATCAGGTTGAAGAACGACAGCGGGAAGGTGCTTGCGGTCTGGCTCGAGCCGTTGGGTGAGGACTACTGGATGAACCCCGAGGAGGGGTTCATCGTCTCCACCGAAACCGCTCAGAACGAGGGCCCCGACGAAGTGCCTTTCGACGTCGTCTTCCACGAACAGGGTGTCAGCGTGTGGGTGAACGTCGGTCTTGAAGCCGTCGTGCGCGACCAGTCCGGCGCCGAAGTGGACTGCGGGCACCAACGTCCGCTCGAAGTCCTGCGGAAGTGGACGAAGGCAGCCGAAGCCGCAGCCTTGCGAGCCTCCGGCTCGGTCGCTCTCCGCGAGATGACTCTCGGGACCGCTGAGGCCATGCGTCGAGCGCTCACGCAGGCCGAGGCGGCCGTCGAGCAGGCGCGGGAACGTCCGTCATCGCCGTGACCGCGCGCCGGTGGCCACTGGTCACTGGCCACCGGACGAGCCTGGAGGTGCTGGTCCGCTTCGGCGCTGCGGAGCAACGAAAGGCGCACGTGCCGGCCTCGAATGTCGAGGTGGGCGCCTTACCGGGGGAGGTCAGGCGCCGGGGCGTTGTGCCGCTTCAGCGGCTATGCGGTCGAACTGGGCGCCCATCGCGGCGGCCAGTGCCTGCGCGGCGGAGAGGGGGCGGACCATGACGGTGAAGTCGTCGATCTTGCCCTCTTCGTCGAAGTGGAGGAAATCGCAGCCCTGGATCTGTCGCCCGTCGACGGTCGCGGTGAAGACGAGGGCGTGGTCGCGGCCGTCGGGGTTGGCGATCTCGCGGACGTAGGTGAAGTCCTCGAAGACGCGCATGACGCCGCGCAGAATCGCCGCGGTGATCGCCTTGCCCGGGTAGGGCTTGAAGGCAACGGGGCTGGTGAAGACGACGTTCTCGGCGAGGAGGGCCTCCATGGCCGCTTCGTCTCGGTTCTCCACGGCCTTGCGGAAGGGGTGCACGACATCACCTCTAGGCAATTAGTTGATTAGGTGTGTCGGAGGCTATGGGGGCGCGGTGTGGTTGTCCAGTCCCTGCGGGACGAGGCACGGGCTGGCCTGGACTTGTCCGGCCGATCATGCTGCTGGTGAGGCGCTGGCGCTCAGGGAGGCCGTGATGGGTGCCGCCCAGATGAGGCGGACGAATGGCTGGACAGGCTTGGCAGCGCCCTGGCCTGCCCATCGGGTCGCGTCGGCAGGCTGACCTTCTGGCCGCCAGAGCGAGAACTGCCTGCCGCTGAGGTGGTCGATCAGGCATTGACCCATCGGGCGATCGCGTTGTGACACGCGCGTTCAGGTGCGAGGGAGACGTAACCGCGCTTGCCGTAGCGAGTGGCGACCGCCCGGAACTGCTTCACACGGTTGATCGCCCGCTCGACGGTGTTGCGCTTCTTGTAGCGGTCCTCGCCGCAGCCGTGCGGCCGTCCGCCTCGGGCCTTGCGTAGGCGGGCTGCCCCGCTGTCGCAGGTACTCGCGGACGGGGCTGTTGCTGTAGGCCTTGTCGGCCGCAAGGCAGTCGGGCTTCTTGCGTGGTCGTCCCGGGCCCGGTCTGGGGAGTCGGATCTTCTCCAGCACCGCGATGAACTGGGTGCAGTCAGCTCGCTGACCTGGTGTGACGATGAGGGACAGCGGGCGGCAGCGACCGCCCGCGCTCAGGTGGAGCTTGGTGGTGAACCCACCGCGCGAGCGGCCCAGGCCCTCGACTCCAGCACCACCTCCACCAGGCCGGCGTGCAGACTCTGCCACGGCGCTTCGTCCTGATGTTCTCGCTCTTCGGCCCTCTTTGAGCCAGGCGTCGGCGGTGGGTCGGTGCGAGCGCCCGCCGCATGCTGATGCGCCCGCACAATGGTGGCGTCGACCGAGATGTCCCAGTCGATCTCACCCGCTGCATCGGCTGTGGCTTGGACCTGCTGGAGCAGACGCTTCCAGGTGCCGTCGGCCGACCACAGGCGGTGGCGTTCGTAGACGGTCTTCCATCGCCCGAACCGGTCGGGCAGGTCACGCCACGCTGACCGGTGGGAACGGCCGCAGCCGTTCCCGCTCGGTATCACTCAGGTCACCCCGCCCCATGCTCGCATCAACGGCTGGAGCACGCTGGCCTTCACATGGCCGGCACGACACCCTCGTGCTGGGTGTTCTTCGGCCTGGAAAGAAAGATTCGGCGGGTCGGCAGGTCGATTTCCGTGACGACGACGGTGATCTCCTCTCCGGCCTCGAAGGCTTCCACCGGACTCACCGCGGGCCGACCGTCGATCTCTCTGGAGGGGACCAGCCCGACGAACCCGTCTCCGAGCGCGACGAAGACGCCGATGGGAACTGTCTTCTCCACTGTCCCGAGGATTTCCTGACCCACCGCGCGGTCGGCGAAAGCCCGCAGGGGGTCGGGCTCCAGCGCCTTCAAGGACAGTCTGGCCTCCAGGTTGTAGGTGTCGAACTGGAGGAACTCGCACGAGACCCTCTGGCCTACGTGAACGACATCGGTGGGGGCGTCGATGCGCCGCCAGGACAGTTCGGGGATGACGATGAACCCGACACCGGGGAAGAGAGGATGGGCAGGTCCGTCGTCCAGGGCCACGAAGACCCCGAACCGCTCGATCGCCGCAACGGTGCCGGACAAGATGTCGCCGCGGTGCAAGGTCTCCAAAAATGCCCAGAGTTCCGGGCTCTCAGACTGCCAGTCCATACCGTCACCCTGGCACACGACATCGCGGGCCGACTATGACCTCGACAGACTGAAGCCCCGCCGTGTCCCAACAACCGGAACCATGATCGGCCGGCCGAGTCCTGGCTGCACCACTTCAAACAACTCCGCACCCCCCGCTACTCCCTGGCGAACACAGAGCTGTACTCGGCTGCGCTCAGCAACCTCGTCATTGAGCCTTTTCCGACCTGCTCACGAGGTCGGGTTGTTCTGAGCGACGAAGCATGCGTCAGCCGGTCACAGGTCCCGGAGCGCGGGTGTCCTGAGCAGGTCCTCCAGCCCGGCCCACTCGAAGAGGCAGATGGCCAGCACGGCGTTGTCCGTGGGGTCTGGCAGTTCCCACTGATTGCTGAATGAGCGGAATCCGACCTCCTCTCCGTTCTCGACAAGGCGGAGACTGAACGCGCGCGGCACGATCCGGACATCGATCGTGGGTCCTTCATACGTGACCGATCGGCGGGAGCGCCGCAGCGCGGACGTGCCGGTGAAATGGAACGGTTGCCCGTCCGCCTCGCCCTCGAAGCCCTTCCAGATCCGCCACCGCAACGAGAGGGGGTCTGGCACCAGCCGGTGGACCTTGAGGGTGGTCTCCCCGTCCCGCAGGGACACTGTCCAGCTCTCCAACGCGTCGGCGTGGTCCTCCGGACGGGTCCGTGGGCCGCGTTCCCGGATGAGAGTCGCTTCACCGCGGGGAGTGATGCATCTCGTGTAGACCTCGGCAGCGATCGCCGGGTTCCTCCACTCCGCGAACGGCGCTTCTCGACTCACGCGAAAGCTACCCATATGCGCCCCCGGCTGCTCACTTCTTGATGCGATCAACGCCAGTATTGCGGGCGTTACCTCAGAACGCCGTACGGGCGTAGGGCAGGGCGGCGTCGTGCGGTGGTTCTATCCCGTGGGCCCTGGCCCTGCTCCCTCGCGGGCCTGTTCCAGACTCGCCCGCCTCGGCTCTGTGGCCAGGAGCGACGGCGGTCAGGTGATGACGAGCCGCTGTTTTCCGTCGATGAGCTCCCGGACAGCGTCGAGGTGCCCGGCGTGGGTCGCGGTCTCGGTGATGACGTGCAGGACGACTTCGCGGAGGTTGTCGTAGCGCCAGCCGTCGAAGAAGTCCGGCCACCAGAGCGTGGGGGCGTCCGGGTCGGCGCCGGCGAGGATCGCGTCGGAGAGCTCGCTCTCCTTGCGGTACAAGGCGAAGATCTCCTGTGCCGACTTCTCCGGCGCAGGCTTCCAGGCGTCGTCCTCGGAGCCCAGGATCTCATCGATCGCGGCCTGCTCGCCCGCGGCGACAGCGCGGAACCAGAACTTCTCGTCGTCCAGGGCGAGATGGTGCACGAGGCCCAGGCAGGTCCAGCCGGACGGAAGCACCGGGCGCCGAAGCGCTTCGTCATCGAGGCCCTCAAGAATGTCCAGGACGTGCTTGCGCTTGCCGTTCAGGAAGCCCGACAGCGTCGTCATCTCGGTGCCGGCCATTACTTGGCGATCTCCCAGACGTGGCCCGACGGGTCGGCGAAGGTGGCAGTCCGGACGCCCCAGGGCCGGTCCTGAGGACCATTGAGGAGCTTCACACCACGTTCCGCGAGTTTCTCGCACACGGTGTCCACGTCCTCCACCTCGACGGTGATCTGGAAGCGCACGCCGGCCTCGATCCCCGCGACCTTCGAGGGCTCAACCAGTTCACTGGCCTGGGAGGACTTCAGCAGGTTGACCAGGGTGTTGCCGAAGTCGAAAACGACCGAGTCGGCGTCCTCGAAGACCGCCATCAGGCCGAAGACGTCCTCGTAGAACTTCTTCGTCTCCACCAGATCCTCGATGAACAACGTGACGGGGCCGATGCCTTTGAACCAGGGTTCCACGGCTTTGCCTCTCCCTTGAACAAGATCTCGAATGATGTGGACGGCCACACCGTATACGGGGGCGGTGACAATCCGAGTCCGCCGCGGGGACGGCTCCCGCCCGACCAGTGCTACGGCAGCCCTCCGCTTCGTCTTCGACCGGGCCCTACCATCGAGATGTCCGGTTTGATCACGTGATGCCGAGGGTGGCCAGAGGTCGGGTGGCCTCCCGCGGGTGGTGCCGGAGGCCGGCGGCGATGTTGATAGGCCCGGCGAGGCGGAGGGCTCCAAGGGCGAGGTTACGCAGGCCGGCCGTGGCCCGAGGTAGGCGAGGCAGCGCGCGGCGGTGCAGGTCTTGACGCGACGGATCTCGTCGCGGCCGCCGTGCGGTGGCGCGGGTCTTGTCCAGCCGCGGGGACGTCCCGCCAGGGCAGCTTCTTCAGCTGCTGGTGCAGCAGTGGCTGGTTCGCCTTGATCACGGCGATGTCGTGGGCCTGCTTGTCTTCCACCAGGAAGCGTGCGTGGGCGATTTGGGAGTGCAGCGCGTCGAAGGTGACCACAGTGTCGGTCAGGTCGAGCGGGGCAACGAGGGCCGAAAGACGGTGATCTCGATGGTCTTACGGTCCACCTCGCGTTGGGCGGTGACCAGGCCTGCGCCGGTCATAGCGGCGAGCAGGTGGACCTGGGTGCCTTCCGCGCGGCGGGCGCCGCGCACGGTCTTGCCATCCACCGCCGGCGAGCGGCGGGGCCGCTCGGGCTTGCTCGGCGCGACTGGCGGGCTGTCGGGGTCGCGGGCGGCGAGCCAGATGCCGATTGCGGCGTCCAGGGCGTCGCCGTCGACGCGCTGCAGAACCCGACGGACCGTGGCCTCGGCCGGCGCGGTGGGACCGGACGGCTCCCGGGGCGGGCCGCCGAGAGCAGTGAGCACGGCGGGCGGTGCGTCGACGGCCCACTCCGCGATCGCTGCAAGCGACTTCGCCCCAGCCAGGAAACTGCTGCGTCCGGGCCGGCACCATCAGCCTCTTTGCCGTCCTCGAGGTCGCCGCCTACTGACGACGAGGCTCTGACCCGGATCACTAGAACATGGTGTTGTCGTTCTTGGACGTGGGCGGGATGGCCTGGAGGACGTCCCAGTGTTCGACGATCTTGCCGTGGGCATCGAAGCGGAAGATGTCGATGCCCGCGTACTCCTCGTCGGGCCAGGTCTGGTGGCAGTGCAGGATCACGTGGTCGCCTTCGGCGAAGGCTCGCTTGAAGGCGACGCGCTTGCCCGGGTACTCGGCGGCCATGCGTTCGAAGTAGTCGATGAACGCCTGCTTGCCGTCGGCGACGTGGGGATTGTGCTGGATGTACGCATCGCCGGCGAACCGGTCGATCGCCTCCGCCGGACGGCACTGGTTGAACATCAAGTCGTAGAACGCCTTGGCCGCGGCCTTGTTCTTCTCCGGGTCGCTCATGGTGCCACCGTAGGGTCGGGTGCCGGGTCCGGCACGGTGGGTGCGGCGAGCAGGTGTCGGGAGGTGTCAGAACGGGCCATTGGGGTGCGAGAGGCCGACGGGGCGGGGTGCGTGCCGTGGAGGGCGGCTCGTGCTGTGCGCTCGCCGGGCTGGTGGTCGTGACGGTGGGATGTGCGGTGACGTCCGTGGAGGCGGGGTGGTGGGCTGGGCCTGTCCGTGTGCGCAGACCGACCGACAAGCCCTCATGGTGCCTGCTCCGCCGCCGGGCGCAGGAGGACACCAGGTCCGAGCTGTGCTTCACCCCGGCCTACGCCCGCTTCGGGCCGCTGCGGCCGTTCGCCCTGGCCGCCTCCCACCGCCGCAGCCTGACCGACCGCGAGCCGGAGTGCCGGAGGTCAGGAGGCGGTCGGCTCGATCTCTCCCGCGAAGACGATGACCTGGTCGATCAGGCTCCGCCGCAGGTGCACGACGTCCGTTCCCGCCAGGCGGGGGCCGCCAGCCGGCGTGGTGAAGACCCACTGGTACCGGGCCCATTCGTCGGGCATGTCCACCGCCGAGCAGCGCACCATCGTGCCGGTTCCCGCGGGGTGGCGCCGGATGTCCAGCACGAACCGTTCGACCGCCGCGATTCCTTCGATGCGACCCAACGGCCCCCAGAAGACCACGTCCGGGGTCAGGGCCTGGGAGAGCAGGGCAGTCACATAGCTGTCATCCGAGGCGTTGAACGCGGAGATGAACGTGTCGATCGCGGAGCGTGCCGTCTCTTCCTGCATGCCCCAGTAATACCAGCCGTCGCTCGTGCGCTCGTCCCGCGAGCCGCCTTCCGATCACGGTGGGCCGGCGCTGGTCGGCGGTGTCCCCGCGGTCCAGGGCGCTCGGATCCTCGACACGGTTCGCGGGCGCTGCGCACGCTGATTCGTGGTCAGGCTTCGGCGTCGTGCAGGCCGGTGGTGACGACGATCGCGGCGACGTCGCCGGTTCTGGTGCGGCCCAGCCAGACGACGCCGCCGCTCTCGGCGGTGAAGGTGACCAGGTCGGCTTGGTGGGACTCGTCGCGGACCTGCTCGCCGTCGTGGGGCAGCCGCTCGGTGTCGCGTGGGGCGGGGGTGCCGTCCACGTACGTGCGGAAGGGTGCGGACAGGCTGGTCCAGGCGGCGGCGTCCGCGAAGCAGCCGACGTTGGCGTCGGAGGCGAAGCGGAGGGTCCCGCCCGGCTGGAGGCGGTCGACGTCGTCGTCGACGCCGAGGCCCATCTCCCAGGCGACCACCGGCTCGTCGTCGATGCGCAGGCGCGTCGCGGCGCACTCGATGCCCTCGAAGTGCCGGCCGAAGAACTCGTACGGGCCGGCCGTCCACGCGACCTCCACGCGGTGGACGCCCGGGGGGATGCCGACCGCCAGTTCGCGGGGCGGGCGCGTCGGCAGCCCGCGCTCGTACCGCCGGGCATCGTCGTCGTCCCAGGGTGCGTCGACGACGAGGCGGCCGCTGGGGACGCGCAGGGTGGCCACTTCCTCGACCCTCGTCACGACGACGGGAGTCGTCGGATCGTCGTACACCGTGCCGAGACGGGCGCCGGGCGTGAAGGCCGCCTCCAGGTATCGGGCCGCGTCCGCGCCGGCCGCCAGCCGAGGGTCGCCGACCCACGTCATGACTCACTCCCCCTCCTCGCCGCCCGGTCGGGCGTGCCCGTGCCCACAACGTACCGAGTCGGCCGGCCTCGGCCAGGGTCACCCCGCCTCCGACCCGGGTCGTACGGTCCCGGCGGGGGTTGCGACCGTGGGAGGACGCGCGGGTCCGGAGCGGGAACGTAGCGTCCTCGGCATGAGCAAAATGATCCGGGCGGCCGCCGCCGCCCTCCTCGCCTGCGCGGTCGCGTTACCGGCCGCCACCACTGCCTCCGCCGCCACGGCGCCGCCCGTTCCTTCCGAACTGTCCGCTCCTTCGCGGACCGTGACCATCGCTCCCGACCGGGGCGACGAGCGTCTGCGGATGCCGGCGCCCACCGGGCCGTACGGGGTGGGGAGTTCGGTGCTGCACCTCGTGGACCGGTCCCGGACCGATCCGTGGGTGCCGACGGCCGACGGCCGCGAACTCATGGTCACGCTGCACTACCCCGCGGCCCATCCGGGGCGGCCCGCGCGGTATGCCACGCAGGACGAGGCCCGGCTGCTGCTCGACGCCGTGTCGGTCGACGACCCGGCGCTGGAGCGCCAGGTGGCGCGGGCCCGCACGTACAGCGCGGTGGACGTGCGTCCCGCACCGGGGCGTCACCCGCTGGTGGTGCTGTCGCCGGGCTTCGGCATGGCGCGGTACACGCTCACCAGCCTCGCCGAGGACCTCGCCTCCCGCGGCTATGTCGTGGCCTCGCTCGACCACGCCTACGAGTCGTCCGGCACGTCCGTCCCGGACGGGCGCACCCTGACCTGTGTCGCCTGCACCGTGATGCAGGAGTCCGGCTGGTCCAAGGGGCGGCTGGTGACCGGGACCCGCGCCGATGACACCCGGTTCGTCCTGGACCGACTGACCGGGGCGCGGCCCGCCTGGAAGTACGCGGCCTCCATCGACGCGAGCCGGATCGGCATGGCCGGGCACTCGGTCGGCGGCGCGAGCGCGCTTCCCGCCATGGCCGCCGACCGGCGCATCGACGCCGGGGTGAACATGGACGGCACCTTCTGGGACACCCTGCCCACCGACGGGCTCGGCGATCGTCCCTTCCTGCTGCTGGGGGCCGACCAGTACCACCGGCCGAACGGTGGGGACGCGTCGTGGGACTCCACCTGGAAGGGGCTGAGCGGCGACAGGTACTGGCTGACCTTCGACCGTGCCGACCACCTCGGCTTCACCGACGCGCCCGTACTCCTCCGCCACCTCGGTCTCCCCCATGGCGACCTCGCGGCCGAGCGGGCGGTGGCGCTGACGCGCACGTACATCGCTGCCTTCTTCGACGAGCACCTGCGGGACAGGGAGCAGCCGCTGCTCGACGGGCCGGATCCGGCGCACCCGGAGGTCGTCTTCCACCGTCCCTGAGACGAGTGCGGACGAGCGGCACACCGGGCGGGTCCGGGGCCACCGGGCCCGCCCTGCGCCGTCGTCACCGGCCTCGTCTGTCGTCGCAAGGCTTTCCCTCGTCTGTCGTCCCGAGGGTTTCCCTCGTCTCACTCAGGGGATCAACCTCCTTACCTGTCACGGGAGTTGTGGTGACACCGAAGGTGTGAGGGGGGACGGTCATGGCGAGTGGGGCGGATCTGGCGGCGGCCGTGGTGGACCTGGTCGCGCAGGCCGGGAGCGCGGCGCTGACCGGGGCCGGTGGCGCGGTCGGCGGCATGGCCGTCGAGCTGGTGCGCGGCCGGCTCAGCGGTGTCGCTCAGGGGCCGGAGGCGCTGGCCGCGGTCGAGCAGGCGCCGGACGACGCCGACGCGCGGGGGCGGCTGCGGGCGAAGCTGGCGGAGGTACTGGCGGAGGACCCGGCGTTCGCCGCGTATCTGGCGAGCGTGCTGGCTCCGCCCAGGCCGACGCATCCGCCCACGACCGTCGGCAGCATCCACATCGACCGCAACGCCCGGGCCCGCGGCACCTTCGTCCTGGGCGACCAGGCGATCACGAGGATCCGCAAGGGGGATCCCGTGGCGGTCGTCTCCCTCGTGGCCGTGGTCGTCGTGCTCGCGCTGGCGCTCTACGGGCTCGCCGGCCTCGTCGGAGGCGACGGGGAGGGCGAGGGCGGCCGGGGGTGGTCCGGGTCCGGGGGCGGGGTCACCGTCCTCAAGGACCCGGAGACGGTCAAGGCGGTCCTGCCCGACCTGCACAGCATGCCGACCGGATGGACGATCGCCTCGGAGCCTTCCGTCCTCGTGGGAGAGGCGGCCTGCGCGGACGTGGACCGGTCGTGCGACGGCGTCCTGAGCGTGGCTCAGTCGTCGTTCCACGACCAGTTCGACCAGTCCGCGAACTTCGGGGTGGTCGCCTGCGGCTCGGTCGAGGACGCGCGGCGGGTCTACAAGGAACTCCTCGCGGAGCCCCAGGCGAACAGCGAGGCCAAGCCGCTGGCCGTTCCCGCCCTCGGCCAGGAGTCGGCGGCCTTCGAGATCTCTCAGGGGATGGGGCAGGCGATCGCCCGGGTGGGCACCACCCTCGTCTTCGTCGAGGAGAAGGGCAGCAACTCCGACTACCAGGTAGAGACGCTGGAGAAACTGCTGCGGATGGCGGCGGCCCGCGCCCAGGAGGCGCAGGACGGCCGCACACCCGGCGCGTCCGCCGGGTAGCGGCTCGATCGCCGGGTAGCGGCTCGTCCGCGTGTCAGGCCGTCTCGGCGAGGGTCGCGTCGAGGCGGTCCAGGACGTGGGGCCAGCCCTTCCCCATGCCCTCGTACGCCTGTCGGCCCATCGGGGAGTCGAGGTCGAAGCCGGCGTGGGTGAGGACGAGCAGCGTGCCGTCGCCCTGCGGGTGGAGCGTCCAGGTGATGGTGGTGTCGAGGGTTCCCTCGGCGAAGCGGTAGGCGAGGAGGCGCTCGTCCTCGACGGCGGTCACCTCGCAGGGCTGGCTGCCGAAGGTGCCCATGTCGAGGGTGAAGCGGTGCCCGACGACGGGCTTGATGTCGCCGGCGGCCCACCAGCGGGCGTGCAGTTCGGGGTCGGTCAGGGCCTTCCACACCGCCGCCGGGGGGTGGGGCAGGGACTTCTCGCAGGTGAGGGTGTCGGTGTGGGTCATTCCTTGTGTCCTTGTTCTTCGTCGAGGAGGGCGGACAGGGCGTCCATGCGCTGCTGCCAGTAGTGCTCGAAGGGGTGCAGCCACTCGCTCACCTCGGCCAGCCGGGCCGGTTCGAGGTGGTAGAAGCGGTGCCGGCCGCGCGGTTCCTCGCGCACCAGTCCGGCGGTCCGGAGCACCGCCAGGTGCTCGGAGACCGCCGGTCTCCCGAGTTCGAACAGGCCGGCCAGTTCGCCCGTGGAGCGGGGGCCCTCGCGCAGGCTCTCCAGCAGTCTGCGGCGCACCGGGTTGGCGAGCACGCCGAACACGTCGGTAGGCATGACACGAGTATGCGTCGGAAGATTCCGACGCGTCAAGAATCTCCGACGCGTTCGCGGGGCGAGGCTTCTTCTCCGACCACGGCGGGTGCGGTGGGCTCGGGCAGGGAGCGGAAGAGGAGCCAGCTCAGGGCGGGCATGGCGATCAGGGGGGTCAGGGCGGTCCGGAGGGAGGTGGAGTCGGCCAGGTGTCCCAGGAGCGGGCCGACGAGGCCGCCGATGCTGACGGTGAGGCCGAGGGTGACGCCGCCCGCGGTGCCGATGCGGGAGGGCAGGTAGTCCTGGCCGAGCGTGACCTGGAGGGAGAAGGGGACGTACAGGCCGGCCGAGGTGAGGGCCACGCAGAGGAACATGGCCGGACCCGGCGCGTGGATCACACCGGCGACGGCGGCGATCGAGAGCAGGTAGGACCAGCGGCAGACCCGGACCCGGTCGTAGCGGTCGGCCAGGGCTCCGCCGAGGACCGAGCCGACCGCGCCGCCCGCGAACAGCAGGAAGAGGGCGAGCGTTCCCGCGGCGGAGCTGCCGGTGCGCTGCCGGGCGTAGAGGGCGACGAAGGTGCTCAGGCCGGTGAAGACGACGGAGCGGAGGACGACCGCCAGGGACAGCTTCACGAACGAGGTCACGTCGTCGGCGCCCCGGCTCGCGCGCGCTGTGGTGGTACCGCCCCGAGGCCGGGCGTACAGCTGGAGTACGGGCACGGTCAGGGCGGCGCCGACGAGCGCGGGCAGGGCCAGGACCGGCGTCCAGCGCAGCGAGCCGAGGCCGATCGCGGCGGCCACCAGGAGCGGGGCGAGCGCGAAGCCGATGTTGCCGCCGAGGGAGAACCAGCCCATCGCGCGGTGGCTGCCCCGACTCGCCAGGCGCGCCACCCGGGCGGACTCCGGGTGGTAGGCGGCCACGCCGATGCCGGAGACCGCCACGAAGACCAGGGTCAGGGCGTACGAGTCGGCCAGGCCGCTCAGCGCGATGCCCACGCCGCTCAGCAGGGTGCTCACGGGCAGCAGCCACGGCATCGGCAGGCGGTCGGTGAGCGCGCCGAACAGCGGCTGCGCCACCGACGACAGCAGGGACGCGGCCAGCACGATGCCGGAGGCGACCGCGTAGGTGTAGTCCCGTTCGGCCACGAAGAACGGGATCAGCGCCGCGACGGCGCCCTGGTAGATGTCGACGCAGGCGTGGCCCACGGCCAGTAAGGGGATCGAGGTGTTCTTTCGCACCCGCCCCATCCTCGGAGAGGCGGCCGGTGTCGTGCTTTCGCTAGATTGCCAGGTGATGCAGAAGATCCGCCACACTCCTGTCGCGCCGACCCGGACCCAACGCCTCCCGTCCGGCGGCGAGATCGACGCGCACCGCCATGACGACCACCAGATCGCCTACGCCAGCCAGGGCACCATCGCGGTCACGACCGACGCCGGCTCGTGGGTCGCCCCCGCCACGCGCGCGATCTGGATCCCGGCGGGCACCGTCCACCAGCACCAGGCGCACGGCGAGCTCGACCTCCACCTCGTGGGCCTGCCCACCACGGAGAATCCGCTCGGCCTCGACACACCGGCCGTCCTCGCCGTCAGTCCCCTGCTGCGGGAACTCATCGTCGCCTACACGCGCACCCCGGGGGACGGCAGCCCGCCGCACCTCCGGCTGCGCGCCGTCCTGCTCGACCAGCTGAGGGTCTCCCCCGAACAGCCCCTGCACCTGCCGACGCCCACCGGCCCGCTGCTCCGGGAACTCCACGACATCCTGCGCGCCGACCCCGCGGACAACCGCTCGCTCGACGAACTCGGCCGGCAGATCGGTGCCAGCGCCCGCACCCTCTCGCGCCGCCTCCGCGCCGAGCTCGGCCTCTCGTACCCGCAGTGGCGCACCCAGATCCGGCTCCACCACGCCCTGATCCTGCTGGCCGAGGACACGCCCGTCACCGCCGTCGCGCACCGGTGCGGCTGGTCCTCCGCCAGCACCTTCATCGACGTCTTCCGCCGCGCCTTCGGACACACGCCAGGATCACGGCGGACGGAAGGGTGAACGGCCCGGTCCGCCCGCACCGCCGAGGGGCGAAAACTCCTGCTCGGTCGTCTCCGTGCGGCTCCCGGCGGCGGGTCAGCCGGCCAGGCCGCCGTTGCTCTTGAGGAGTTGCCCGTTGATCCACTGGCCTTCCGGCGAGCAGAGGAAGTCGACGAGGTGCGCCGTGTCCCGCGGCGTGCCCAGGCGGCCCAGCGGGGTGTGGCTCAGCACCTGTTCCCGGACGGTGTCGGACATCCAGCCGGTGTCCACCGGGCCCGGGTTGACGACATTGGCCGTGATGCCGAGGTGGGCGAGTTCGTGGGCGGCGGCCAGGGTGATGCGGTCCAAGGCGCCCTTGCTGGCTCCGTAGGGCAGGTTGCCGACGGTGTGGTCGCTGGTGAGGCTGATGATCCGTCCCGATCCCGGGGTACCGGCGAAGCGCCGGCCGTACTCGCGGATCAGCAGCCAGGTGGCGCGCGCGTTCACGGCGAAGTGGCGGTCGAAGCTCTCCAGGGTCGTGTCGAGGAGTCCGGAGTCGACCGACTCGCAGTGGCACATCACCAGGGCCGTGACGCCGCCCAGGCGCTTCTCGACCTCGTCGAAGACGCGCTCCGGGGCGTCCGGGTCCGCGAGGTCCGCCTCCACCGCCACCGTGCCGGCGCCCCGCTCCGCGAGGGCCCGGCCGATGGCGTCCGCCGCGTCGGCCTCGGCGCCCCACGCCATACGGGCGTCGTAGGGCGTCCAGTACGTGTAGGCCACGTCCCAGCCGGTGCGGGCCAGCCGCAGCGCCACGCCCGCGCCGATGCCGACGGTGCGGCCGACGCCGGTCACCAGGGCGACCGGGCGTGGGGTGTCGGACCTGGTCTGCTCGTCTGGATGCGTCACGGCGCCATGGTCGGATCCGCGACGCGATCCGGGCAAGTGGATTTCCGTGACAGCGGCGGGGATCGAGCGACCTCGGCGCCGCTCAGTCGGCGAGCAGCGCCTCCACCGTCGAGACCGGATCCCATGCGGGGTCGAGGCCGGTGAGCCGTTCGGCGATCCGGCGCCAGGCCGTCGGGGCCGTGCCGGGTCCGGTGCGTACGAGCTCCGCGAGCGCGGCGCGGGCCTCGGCGGCCTGGGGCGGTGCGTCCGTGCGGCGGGCGGCGGCGCCCAGGTAGGCGAGCAGCGGGGCGGGGCGGGGGGCGCCGCGGGGGAGGGGGGGGGGGTGGGGGTTGTGACCCCCGGGCAGAACCGCAACCCAGGGGGGGGGGGGCGCGACGGCC